>JABUTE010000282.1 GCA_021443825.1 Bacillota bacterium | reverse complement strand
TGGTATCGCCCGAAGAGCTGAACGAAGACTACATCCTGCCCTATTCCTTCGACAAGCGACTGAAGGATGCCGTCGCCAATGCCGTTGCCGAGCAGGCCCGTAAAGAGGGCGTAGCACGCATCTGATAAGCCCGGCTGTATCATTTATCAAAAAACAACAGAAAAACGGTCCGAAAGACGCTTAAACGCCTTTGGGACCGTTTTTAAATTGTTTCCTGACTTTCCTTTACTGCATCTCCTTCGGCAGATCGCGGCGGGATGGCAGCCCGTAAGCGCTTTCGGCGCTGTCAATGGCCCTTATAATGGCTTTTTCCAGCACCTCCGCAGCCAGCGTTCCGGTGATATCCTGATCGGCTGCCACCTCTCCCACCGAAACGGCATAGATGCTGTCTCCGTCTGCGGTGGTGTGCACCGGCCGGATCGCTCTTGCCATGCCGTCGTGGGCCATGCCGGCGATCTTGCAGAGCCTTGCCTTATCAAAGCGTCCGTTGGTAATGATGATGCCGATGGTGGTATTTCCGGTAAACTTGTTTTCCGGAATATCGATCTTCTGATACATCTGCGCTTCGGTATTGAGAAAACCGTTCTTTTCGTCGTTTAAGAGGCCTGCGATCTTTTTTCCGGCAGAAGGATCATATATATCTCCGATGGCATTGACGATGACCACAGCGCCTACCTGAAGCTCACCTACCTGAACGGCATAGCTTCCGATTCCGGATTTCATGGCATTTCTCATGCCCTTCCATTTGCCCACCGTTGCGCCGCAGCCGCCGCCGAAATTACCGTCCTGATAGTTACCGCCCTGCGTCAGCGCGATCTGCGCTGCCTGATAGCCCATGGCTTTGTCCGGCCGTGTATGGCAGTCGCCCACCCCCAGATCGAAAATATCCGACTGGCAGACGAGGGGCACTCTGGTAACGCCTACCGGAAAGCCGATGCCCTCCTCCTCCAGCTTCTGCATGACTCCGCCTGCCGCATCCAGTCCGAAGGCGCTGCCGCCCCCAAGCACGACGGCATGGATCACCTGCGCGGCTGCCAGCGGCTTTAAAAGCTCGGTTTCGCGACTGGCCGGGCCTCCGCCCCGCACATCAAGACCGGCAGCCATGCCGGCAGGGCTGATGAATACGGTTACTCCGGTTCCGGCGGAGGGATCCTCCACCTGTCCGATGGTGATATTGGGAATATCCCTGATGGAAATCTCTTTCATGAGAGCCTCCTGTTTATTACACAATCAATTACACAATATATCTGCTCTAATGGGAGCAAGCTCTGATCTTTCGATAAGAAAGGATGCTGCAGGTCGAGCCCAGGATCCCGGTGCAAAGGAACATGACCGCCATACCGCTGCCGCTTCCGGTTCCCACCAGAAGGGAAAGAACCGCAGCAAGGCTGCTTTCTCCTGCCATAAAGGGTTCAAATACATAATCGGCCAACGCACCTCCCAGAAGGATCCCCAAAGGGATCGTAGATTTCTGCAGGGCATTGCGCACTGCAAATACCCGGCCCTGGATATCGGAGGGCACCGTCCGGTAAAGGATGTCCATATGACCGGCATCGATGAAGGCGATGGGAAAGCTGGCTGCAATGGCAGCGAGCGACCACAGATACACGTTGCGCCCCATTCCCATAAGCAGATCGCCGAAGCAGAACGAAAAAGCTGCCGAAAAATAGATCATCTTCAGGCTGTCCCACTTGATCTTTCCGGAAGATACCAATATGCCGCCTGCGATGCCTCCGATGCCGATGGCCGCATTGACGATGCCCAGCACAGCAGTGTCATTGCCGCTGCGGGAAAGGATCATGGGAGAGAGGATGTTTTCATAGGTCAGCCTGGAAAGAAAATTGATCAGGGCCATGGTGATGATGTTGATATAGATCACCGGCGTTCTTCGCAGATAATCAAGGCCTTCTTTTAATCCGCCCTTCTGACGGTTCTCTCCTTTGGCAGCAGAGAGCTCTTCGGGAATGCGCAGCACAAACAGCAGCACCAGAAATGCAAAGCAAAAGCTGATCAGATCGATGGCGATGACCAGGGTCAGCCCTCCCGCGGCAAACAGTGCAGCGGCCAGCATGGGCGAAAAGACCATGACAAGGTTGGAGGAAAAGGAATCCAGCCCGCTGACCTGCTTGATCTTATCCTGCGGAACGATCTTTCCGATGGCAACCGATGATGCAGGTGCCTGAAAGGCGTTCATAAAGCCGGTGATGCAATTGGTGAGATAGATGTGCCAAAGCATCAGCTGCTCCTGCCGGCTCAGCAGCAAGACCAGCAGCGAGCAGATCGCAGCGACAGAATCGGCTGTCAGCATGATCCTTTTTCTTGCTGTGGGTATCGATATATGGGCCGGCCAAAAGGCTGCCCAGAACGTAAGGAACGTAATTAAAGAAGGTCATCAGAGAAACGGTAAAGGCAGAGCCGTTTTTCGTATACATCCAGATGATCAATGCAAAGGTGGTCATGGAGCTGCCCAGCTGCGACACGGCCTGACTGAACCAGAACAGCAGATATCGTTGATAATTATTCATGATACATCCTTTCTTTTCATGCTCGCAATATTTGAAGTATATCATATCGGCATCAGATCCGTACAGACCAATCGCTTATGCCCATCGGATTTGGTGCAGGTGAAAAAGACCCCACTCTGCCCGGATGCCAGAATATTGGCCGCGCTGCCTTGGCAGAAAGGCCGGGCATGCCTTTGCAAA
>JABUTE010000130.1 GCA_021443825.1 Bacillota bacterium | reverse complement strand
CCGCGAAGACTGCGACCTTCTGGTCACCGATGGGGAGGGTCCTTTCGAAAACGATTCGCCGACGGTGCTGGTATTGAAGCAGCTTCTTTCGCTGGAGGATATGCTTCTTCAGATCGAAGAACGGCGTTTGGCATTAGGCTTTCCAGCATCCCTTCGCCTGAAAAAAAACGCCGCCGCTTCATGCCGCTTTACCCTGGTCACGGCTGCTGCCGGCGGGCTTGGTCTTTCCACCTGCAGCATCCTGCTGGGCCGCTGCCTTGCTATTTTAAAAGAGCAACGTATCCTGTATCTTTCGCTGGATCCGCTGACGGGGTCTTCCGAGACCGGGCAAGACGACCTGAAGGATCCGGATCAGACCGGTCAGCCGCCTGTTCTGGAAACCCTTGTCTGCAGAGCGCTGGGCAGCTTTGGTGAACAGGAGCAGCTCCGCTTTGCAGAGCTGCTGCGGGCAGGGCTTCGTAAGGATGGGCGGGGGCTGTATGTTCTTCCCCAGCCGGATGGGTTTGCTCCGCTGCATCCATTAACGCCGGAAGAGCTGGTGAAATTTCTCTCTCTGGTGGCGGAATCCGGCATGGCAGATCATGTGATCCTGGATGTTCCGGCTGGCTGCAGAAGCCTTCTGCCGATTGCCCCCCTGTGCGAGGATGTGGTCCTTCTGGAGAGGGAAGACCGCCCTGCGAAAGGGGCTGAAGCCTTCCGGCAGGCCCTTGGCAGCGCAGCCCCGGGCTTTTTGACGCTGACGGTCAGCGCCGATGAGTGGGAAACAGAACCGGATCTGTATGGCCAGCTTGGCTGGGAGGTGATGGAATTTGCGAAGACCCTATAGCGAAAAGAAGAGGATCAGTGTCGACGGCCTGGCAGATGAAGTGCGCCGCCGGATGGGCTCTGCGGGCACGGTGCTTACCGATCCGCAGGTGCTTACGCTTTGCGAGGAGGCAGTGCTTGGCGCAGACGAAACGCAAGGGCTGGCGCCTGCAGAAAAAGCGGGCCTGATCCGTCAGGTCTTCTGCACCCTTCGCTGCGAGCTGGAGGTGCTGCAGGATCTGGCCGATGATCCCCTTGTTACGGAGGTCATGGTCAACGGCCCCTCCCAGATCTACATCGAAAAAGGAAGCACCACGTATAAGGCCGATGTCTCCTTTGAAAGCAGCCAGAGGCTGGAGCAGGTGATCCAGCGCCTTGCGGCCCGGGTGGGACGAGAGATCAACGACCTGAATCCCATCGTCGATGCCCGGCTGGAGGACGGCTCCCGCATCAATGCGGTGCACAGCAGCATCGCCATAGGCGGCCCCGTGCTCACCATTCGAAAATTCGCAGCCCGCAGGATCACCATGGACGATCTGATCGAAAATAACGATATCACCCGCCCGGCAGCCCAACTGCTGCAGCTGCTGACAGAAAACGGCTACAACATCTTCGTCAGCGGGGGAACCAGTTCCGGAAAGACCACATTTTTAAATATTCTTTCGGATTATATTCCCGCCAAAGAACGGGTGATCGTCATCGAGGATTCGGCAGAGCTGCAGCTGCGGGGCCACGACAATCTGGTGCGCATGGAGACCAAGGCGGCCAACGGCAAGGGAAAAGGGCAGGTCACCATCAAGGATCTGATCAAAACAAGCCTTCGTATGCGTCCCGACAGGATCATCGTCGGGGAGGTGCGGGGTGAAGAGGTGGTAGATATGCTGGCTGCCATGAGCACCGGTCACGACGGTTCTCTTTCTACCGGTCATGCCAACTCGCCTGCCGGAATGCTGGGCCGCCTTGAGACTATGGCGCTGCAAGGCGGCGAGCTGCCGTCGTCGGTGATCCGGTCTCAGATCGCAGAGGCCATCGATGTGTTCGTCCATCTGGCCAGAACGGGAGACGGTCACCGTAGGGTCATCGAGATCAGCGAGCTGACCGGAATCAAAAACGGGGAGTTCTTGCTGCAGCCGCTTTACCGGTATCTGCCGGGAAAGGGCCTGGTCTGCATGGGAAACGCTTTTCAAAATACCGATAAGATCTTGCTTCGGGGAGGTGAGGAAGCTGCTTTGCGATTACAGAAACTGGCTGCCGGACAAACGGCAGAGGCTTAAATATTATGGGGCGGCCTGCAGCGGGCTGTTTGTTTGCGGAGTGCTTTTCTATCGCGATCTTGCGATCGCCCTGCTCTGCATGACGGCAGCCCCTCTGGGCGAAAAGCTCTGGCGAAGGTATCTGCAGAAAAAACGAAAGGAGAAGCTGTTGGAGGGCTTTCGCGACATGCTCTATACCATTTCCTCTGCCGTAGCCGCAGGGCGCCAGCTTCCCTTCGCGGTGGAAGAGGCTGCTGCTGCCCTGGCCTCTTCCTGGGGTGAAGGCAGCGATATCTGCAAAGAGGCAGTTCATATGGCTTCGGTCTATCGGGAAGCTCACGGGGATCCCGACGGGCTTTGGCTGGATTTTGCCCGCCGAAGCGGCATCGTTGAGATCCGCCGGTTTGCCGATTCCTGCCGCATCTGCCGGCGCAACGGAGGCAATATGGAAGAGGTCTGCTTTAAGACCGCATCCGTGCTGCTGGAGCGGCTGGCCTTTCAGGATGATATCAAGGCTCTTTCTGCCGAAAAACGGCTGGAGATCCTGATCCTTTCCGCCATGCCGGCCGGGGCTCTGGTGCTGCTCAACCTGACATCCTATGAGTATATCCAGGTGCTCTATACCACGGCAGCAGGCCGGCTTCTCATGACGAT
>JABUTE010000223.1 GCA_021443825.1 Bacillota bacterium | reverse complement strand
TCGTAGATGCCACGCTCGATGGTGTCTTTGCTGCCACACTCGCGCGTCAGGTTCAGAAAATCCTGCGCAAAGGAAAAGTAGCTGTCATCTGCCCGGTAGCCGATGATAACATCGGCAGAAGCGTAATCGGGACAAAAGTTGGTGATCAGGTATTCTTTCGCTTCCCGTGCAAGGGTCGATGAAACATCGAATTCCCGGTTTTGCAGCAGCACGGAAAGCCAGTGCAGGATGCAGAATCCCGGACCGTTCAGATCGAGCACGGTCAAACCCTCCGTATCCAGATCATAACCGTTGGCATAGCCGCTGCGATCTGCACCGGCTGCCCATTCTTTTGCCATTTCAATGGATTCGGTACAATAGAAGCCGACCCCGTAATCGTTGTATGCTTTGCCGTATCCAAAGATCGGCTTTTCGATCCTGTGATCCGAGCCATGATAGATTCGTTTCATCATCGTATTGCCCTCATGAAATCGTTGAGATATGAATATAATATACTCCTTTGGGAGTATATTTGCAATGATCGATGGAGCTTATCCTGATTTTATCCCATAAAAAAAGCTTTCCCCGAAGGGAAAGCGTCTGTTATCGGTTCTCGCTATTGGACGGTGATCAGGCTGATGGGAACGATGCCGGTCAGCTGCACCATTTTTTCGATGGAGGGGTAATGATAAAAATCCCTGTCGCCCCGATAGTTCCAGGCACAGAGGCCTTCCTGGCCGGAGGGGTCTTTTTGCAGCATCACCGTGTGGATGCCGTAGCGCTGCGGCCACCAGAAGGTGATGATGACGCAGGTATGGGTCTTAAGGTGGTCTTCCCATACGGGGGGAACGGCGCCGAAGCTCTCATCGCCGCCTACTTCGTAAAGGGGCGCCCACAAAAGCTCTGCCTGCAGTCCTTCGTTGCAAAGGCGCCGGTGAACGGCGGCAGGGGCAGTGCCCAGAAAGCCCAGAAGGCTGCAGCCACGGTGCTCGAAATCGCGGATCAGCGACGGCAGGTGGGGCGTTTTTCCGCAAAGGAGCATGGCGTTAAAGCAGGCCATGATCTCGCAGCCCACCCCGCTCATGGGGGCAAGGCCGAACCGCAGCTCGTCTGCCGGTCCTCCCGTGTGCTGGCGCAGCAGAAAGGCCGCCTGCGGACCCTCCTGGGGAGAGCCCCCCACGGCAAGCTCCTTCTTTTTTAATGCGGCCTGCAGCTTGCGGCAGTTGCGGGGATAATTATGCCGGCTGAACAGGGCTGCCGGGTTGGGCAGGCGGCCGGGGCGAAAGCCGTAGAGCACGCGGTAAACGAGGGGAGAGGCCTGAAAGCGGTCGATAAATCTTTGCATAAAATTCATCCTGTATTCTTGAAATTACATAAATAAGCAGACTATTATTCTATTATTGAAACAATGATCTTATTTTAAGAAAAGGAAATGCAATATGTCAATCACTTTAGAAAAAGCAGCGAAGGGAAATGCCGCTGCACTTAAGACCCTTTATGAGAATCTGGCCGGCAAGGCAGAGGTGCTTTCCATGCTGCTCTGCGCGGGGCAGGGAGGCCCTGCGAAGACGGCAGCAGCCGTGCTGGAGGATGTTTTTTCCGGACTGAAGGAGGGCACGACCGGCCCAGACCGGCAGGAATCGGCGATTTTGGCGGGCTCTGTGGTAAAGGTCTGCCGCGCCCAGCTGGAAAAGGTCAATAACAAGGCTTTCTTTACCGGTCCGCTGGAGGATGCCGCTTCGATGGAGCAGCCCAAGGCAGAAAGCGTCTATTCCGGCGATGCTTCCAGGGGCATTCTGCACCTGCAGCTGGCTCTGAAGTCGCTGACGCCTTTGCAGCGCTTCACGACAGTTCTGCTTCTGGCCGGTTTTGACGGGGCACAGACAGCGTCGCTGCTTCACATCACCGAAGGAAAGGTCAATGCCCTGTGGAACCAGTCCCTTCCCGTGCTTGCCTCTCAGCTGGAAAAGCTGCAGAAGGCGAAGTATTCCATCGATATTCCAAAGGTCGGTCAGCTGAAGGAGGTCACGGAAAAGGCCCTGAGCCAGGCGCAGCCTTCTGCAAACGCCGAGAAGTATTGCCGCTCCGTGATCGAGGCCTTTGCGAAAAAGCCCAATAAATGGCTCACCTATGCCGTCTTAGCGGTGTGCGTTGCTCTGATCGCGGCGGGAACGGTCATCTTTGCCAAAACGGCGGCATCCAATACGGCAGAAAACGAAATGTCATCCGGGAATGCGGAAAACGAAACGGCGGCCAACGTAGTCCTTGACGGCTCGCCGGTGATCGCCGAGATCGCCATCGAGGATTACGGCATCATAAAGCTTGAGCTTCGGCCTGACGTAGCGCCCATCACCGTCGCAAATTTCGTGAAGCTTGCCGGCGAAGGCTTTTATGACGGCCTCACCTTCCACCGCATCATGGAAGGCTTCATGATGCAGGGAGGCGACCCCAAGGGCGACGGCACCGGCGGTTCCGATACCGAGATCAAGGGTGAATTCAGTGCCAACGGGGTGGAGAACGACCTTTCCCATACCAGAGGGGCTATCTCCATGGCCCGCAACGGCTATAACATGGACAGCGCCAGCAGCCAGTTCTTCATCGTGCATCAGGACAGCACCTTCCTGGACGGCAATTATGCCTGCTTCGGCTATGTGACAGAGGGGCTGGATGTGGTCGACCGGGTCTGCGAGGCCTCTTCGCCGCTGGACGACAACGGCACCATCGCTTCCGAAGA
>JABUTE010000230.1 GCA_021443825.1 Bacillota bacterium | reverse complement strand
CGAAAGATAAAAAAGTATTACTGATCGTCAATCCGGTCTCCGGAACGCTGCGATCCCACTCCGCCCTTTTCGAGATCGTCGACCGGTTCTGCGGGGCAGAATGGCAGGTCACCACCGCCATCACCCAGTACCGGGGCCATGCCTCCATCCTGGCCTCTCAGGCGGCTGATAAGGGCTTTGACATGATCGTCTGCTGCGGCGGCGACGGCACGTTGAATGAGACGGTCACCGGCATGATGTGCTCCGAAGGAAAGACCATTCCTTTGGGCTATGTGCCGGCAGGAAGCACCAACGATTTCGCGGCCACCTTAGGTCTATCCTCCGACCCCAAAGAAGCAGCTTCCCACATCGTTACGGGAAGACCGCTGCCTCTTGATATCGGCAAATTCGGAAATACCCGCTACTTCAGCTATATCGCATCCTTCGGCGCATTTACGGCCGCGTCCTATTCCGCTCCCCAGGAGCTGAAAAACATCGTCGGTCATCTGGCCTATCTGCTGGAGGGCGTTCGCGATCTTTCATCGCTGAAGCCCTGCCATACCGTCGTCGAGGTCAACGGAACCACGCTGGAAGACGATTATGTGTTCGGATCGGTAACCAACACCCGCTCGGTGGGTGGCATCGTACAGCTGAAAGAAAGCGACGTTCGTCTCGACGACGGGTTGTTTGAGGTGATCCTGGTCAAAATGCCCAAATCACCTATCGATGTGAACAACATCATCACCGGCCTGCTCTACAGCGATTTTTCCGCCTCTGTATTTGAAGCCTTCAAGGCGCAATCGGTCAGCTTCCGGTTCGATAAGCCGGTCAACTGGTCTTTGGACGGCGAAAAGATCGAAGGAGGCGACCACGTGCTGATCGAAAATATGAGCAAAGCCATCTCCTTGCTCATCGCAAAAGACCGTTCCCCTCAATAACAGATATCATCAAAAGGCCCTGCACCGCCGGTCTTCGGAAGCGCAGGGCTTTTTTCTGTCTCAATGATCGGAGCTTTTCATACGCCCATCGCCAGCTTGCAGACGATGCAAAACAGCACGAGCAATGCGAAATTCAGCAGCAGAAAGAGCTTCATGTAGGCCCCCGGCTGCGCCCCTTGGGCTTTGCAATAAAGCTTAAAAGAGATCAGGCTGGCAAGGCTTGCCACGGGAGTTCCCAGGCCGCCCACATCCACCCCTAAAAGCAGGGCCTTCACATCATCGGCAAAGCCTGCCAGAAGACAGGCTGCAGGCACATTGCTGATCACCTGGCTGGCAGCGGCGCTGACCAGAAAGGTTCTGCCCTTCATATACGAAGACAGGGCATCGCTGACCGACGGGATCCTTGCCAGATTTCCCGAAAAGATAAAAAAGCAGATAAAGGTAAGCAGCAGAACGAAATCACCCTCAAGAAGGATCTTCCGGTCGAAGAGCAGCAGCACCGCAAGCAAGATGGCCAGCATCACCGGCCAGTCGAACACGCGAAATACCACCAGCAGGCAGACGGCAAATAGAGCTGCATAAACGCAGAGCTGCTTTGCGGAAGGTCTGCCGCTTTCTTGGGCATCGATGTGCAGTGCGCCCTGCAGGTCTTTTCTTCCGGTGAACGCCAGCGTCAGGACGGTGCATGCGAGCAGCGACAGCACCCAGACGGGGGCCGTCAGCTTTAAAAAGTCGCCCATGGAAAGGCCGAAGGTGCTGAAGATGAACAGGTTCTGAGGATTGCCCACCGGTGTCAGCATGCTGCCCAGATTGGCAGCAACCGTCTGGATCACGATGACAGGGATCAGCAGATTATCCGCGCCAGCCATCGAAAGGACCATGACCGAAAAGGGAACGAAGGTCAGCAGGGCCACGTCGTTGGTGATCACCATCGAGCAGAAAAAGGTGAGCAGCACCAGTCCCAGAGAAAGACCTTTTACCGAACCGGCAGCGGCGCACATGCGCTTGGCCATATAATCGAACAGACCGGCCTTTTTAAACCCAGCCACCACCACCATCAGGCAGTATAAGAGCGCCAGGGTGCGAAAATCGATATAGCCGATATACTCCGCGTCTGGACGAACGAAGAGGCAGCTGACAGCTGCTGCCAGAAAAGCAATGGAGAAGACGATCTCGTTTTTTAAAAAGTGAAGGATCTGTTTCATAAGGTCAAACCGCTATTCTGTTTCTTTAAAGATCTGTTTTTGATAGGGCTTCAGGGCTTTTTGCAGGATGCTGCCCAGGATGCCGCAGGAGATCACCTCTCCGATGCCCACCGTCAGCATCAAAAACCAGATGGAATCGGGAACGCCGTATACCTTTGCCAGAATGACCGGAACGATCAGCGTGTTGGATACGATGGGTGGCAGCACGGCCAGAAGAGGCCTGCTGCGCAAAAGACGGGTGCCCAGGGCGCCAAGCAGAGTGGCCAAAGAGCCGAAGAGCACGTCCCAAAGGGCGCAGCCGGTGATCAGATTGCTGAGAAAACAGCCGATAAAAAGCCCCGGCACGGCCGCAGGGGTAAAAACGGGCAGAACGGTGAGCGCCTCTGACAGGCGCACCTGCACCGCACCGCTGGCCAGATTGAAGGCCGCAATGAGAACGGTCAGCGCCGTGTACATTGCCGCGATCAAAGCCGCCTGCGTGATAAAGACAGACTTTTTTTGTTTCATTTGATACTCCTTTAGTTTTGTTTAATGTCAGGAAGGTCTCGAACTGACGGGCATCATCTTAACACAAGTAAGTGCAAAAGAAAAT
>JABUTE010000304.1 GCA_021443825.1 Bacillota bacterium | reverse complement strand
ATAAGAATAAAATATTCTGTAGCAGCGCATATCCGAAAACCGCCGGGGCAAGAGCAGGAATAGACGCAGCCTTCCTAAGGGGACTGCATCAGTCCTTCTTTTGAGGGCCAAGAGCCTCTGCTGCCCGGGCCAGGTGGTCGGTGATGGGAAGCTTCTGCGGGCAGCTTCGTTCGCAGGCCCTGCACCGGATGCAATCTGCGGGAGCGCCGTGCTCTTTGATCAGACGGTCAAACACCGGCCTGATCTTCCACCCCTCTGCCGGCGTGCGCATGATATCGTTATACAGGGCAAAATACCGGGGGATGGCGATTCCCTTAGGGCAGCCCTTCAGGCAGTACCCGCAGCCGGTGCAGGGCACGGTGATAGAGCTTTTGAGCATGGCGGCTGCCTTTGCCAGAAGTGCCTTATGCTCCTGGCTGATGGGCGTAAAATCTCTCATGTTGTCGACCATCTGCGCCATCTCGTTCATGCCGCTGAGACAGATCTCCACCTGAGGAAGGCTCTGCACAAAGCGGATGGCGTGGGAGGCGATGCTCTCTTCGGGTTCGAAGGTCTTTAAGAGCTGCTCTACCTCCTTGGGCACCTTTGCGAGAGTGCCCCCCTTGACCGGCTCCATAACGATCACCTTTTTGCCGTGCTTTACCGCTGTTTCGTAGCACTGCCTGGCCTGAATGGAGGGGCTCTCCCAGTCCAGATAGTTGATCTGAAGCTGCACGTAATCCACCTGGGGATGGGCGGTCAGGATCTCATCCAGAAGGGCCGCCGAATCGTGATAGGAAAAGCCGATCCGCTTTGCCCTGCCGCTTTCCTTAAGCTCCTGCAAAAAAGCAAATTCGCCGCATTCCTCCGCGATCCGGTAATTGGTGTCGTTGAGCCAGTGAAGCATGAACACATCAAAGTACTCGACCCCGCACCGCTTCCGCTGCTCTTCAAAATAGACATTGCAGTCTTCCTTTGCTTTGCACTTGTAGCCGGGCAGCTTATCCACGATCCAAAAGCTTTCGCGGGGCTTACGCTCCACGACCGCCTTGCGGATGGCTTCTTCGCTCTTCCCGTTAAGGTAGGTATAGGCGGTGTCAAAATAATAGCCGCCGTGCTCCATAAAAAAGTCGACCAGAGGATCGAGCGCCGTGTAATCGACCTCGCCGTCCTGCATAGGCAGGCGCAAAAAACCGAAGCCTGTTTTGTTCATATAGTTCTCCCTTTTCTTATTTCAGTGCAAGTCCTGCCTGATACATTTTAGCAAGGTTTTCCGAAGTTATCTGCTCTTTTCCGTAAAAGGTAAAGACGCCCATATCCTCGGTCTTCAGATACCGGCAGAAGTTCTGCCGGTATTCGTAGAGAATGCCGTCATAGACGTTATCGCTTCCGGAGGAGAGGATCATCGCCGTTTTTTTCAGCATCTTCGGTTTATCCGGAGCATAAAAACGGTGGATGGCGCAGCTGAGCTGTCCGCTGTAGGTATGATAGTAGATGGGCGAGGCCAATACAAGCATTTCCGCCTCGTCGAGATAGGGATAGATCTTTTGCATATCATCCTTTTGGATGCATTTGCCGCCGCCTTTTGTATGGCAGTACTCGCAGGCCATGCAGCCCCTGATATCCATAAAGGCCACATCAAAACAGGTCACCTGATGACCCGCTTCGCGGGCTCCTGTGATATAGGCTTGGGTCAAGGCGGCCGTATTTCCGTTTTTTCGGGGACTTCCGTTCAATACTAAGATATTCACCGATCTGCCTCCTGCTTTATAAAATACTCTTTGATCTGCTGCATCCGTGATACCTGATCCACGCCAAAGGGGCAGCGGGAATTGCAATGGCCGCACCCGATACAGTCTTCCGCATGCAGCTGCAGCCCTTTGTAATGCTCTGCAGCCATGGCATCGCCGTTCTTTGCCAGATCGTAATACTTGTTGATCAGACCGACCTCAAGCCCTACGGGGCAGGGCTTGCAATGGTTGCAATATACACATTTTCCGCTGTCCGCTGCCGGCTGAAAGGATCCGATCACGGAATAATCCTTTTCTCTGTCTGCCGCATCCAAAAAGCCGAGAATATCTTCCAGCTGCGCCATGCTTGCCGCACCGGGAAGAACGGTGAGAACACCGGGCCGGTCCAGGACATACTGCATGCACTGGTAATTGGTGAGTGCCCTGCCGAAGGGAGAAAGAGAAGCATCCAGAAGCTGCCCGCCGGCAAAGGGCTTCATGACCGAAATACCGATTCCCTCTGCGGCGCAGCGGCGATAGAGGGCATTTCGCTCATCTGCCGAACCCTTTCCGTGCTTTCCCATCTGAAAGTCATACGCAGGATTAATGGAAAACATGAGCATGTCCAAAGGAACCTCCTTCAGCACAGTCTGCACCATGGAAGGGGTGTGAGAAGACAATCCCAGATGTCTGACAACGCCCTGCTCTTTCATTTCCAGCAGCGCCTTCAGAGCGCCCTTGTGCTTGTAATCGTTCCAGTCGGACTCCTCATCCAGGCAGTGGATGAAGCCGTAGTCGATATAATCGGTGGAGAGGCTTTTCAGCTGCCACTCGACGGAGCGTCTGATCGCGTTCTCGTCGGTCGTCCAGCCGTAATCACCGGTGGTATAATCGGCCCCGAAATGGATCTGGTAGAGGGCATGCTCCCGCACATCCTTCAGCGCTTCGCCGAAGAATGAAAATACCTCCGCCTTACCTGCAGCCAGGTCAAAATAGTTGATGCCGGCGTCATAAGCGCGGCGAATGGCCGC
>JABUTE010000181.1 GCA_021443825.1 Bacillota bacterium | reverse complement strand
CCGCAGCAAAAAGGCTGCGGAGTTTTTTCGTTTGCGGAAAGGCTGCAGCAATAGGTCGGGGCGCTTCGTTAATTATCTGCGATGGCCTGCAGGGCGGCTTCGATGCCTTTTGCGATGTCTTCCAGCGGAAGGGCAGGCGTGCCCTCCTTCATGCGGCAAAGCTGCTCGGGAATGCAGGGCACATGCATAAAGCCTGCGGTGATGTCGGAGCACCGTCTTGCCAGATGGTGAAGCACACCGTACATCACATCGTTGCAGCAGAATGTGCCGGCCGTGTTGGAAACGGCTGCGGGAACACCGGCCTCATTGATGGCCTTGACCATGGCCTTGACCGGCAGCGTGGCAAAATAGGCATCCGGACCGTCGCCGCAGACCGGTTCATCCACCGGCTGATTTTGGGCATTGTCGGCAATGCGTGCATCCATGATATTGATAGCGACCCGCTCCGGTGTCAGCTTATCTCTTCCGGCAGCCTGGCCGATGCAAAGCACGGCATCCGGCTTATGCTGCTCGATGGCCTGTACCACCGTTTCGATGCAAAGACCGAACACACAGGGGATCTTGAGCTTGATCAGCTCGACGCCCTGAGGGGCCTGCACCAGCTTTACCGCCTCCAGCGCGGGATTTACAGGCTCTCCGCCGAACGGCTCAAAGCCGGTAAGTAAGATCTTCATAACGTATTCTCTCCTTTTCTTTCACTGAGAACGGGGATGACGAAAGCAGAAAGCAGCTGCTTTTCTGCCCTTTGCAACAGCATCATACCATAATCAGGGATGCTTGAAAATGAAGAGGCCGTAAATCCTTTGTGAAGACACCTGCGGGCTTGTGCTTTCAGGGCCTTCGAAGTATAATAATTCAGTTAGGCATTTGAAAGAACAGGAGCGATGATGAAGCACCGGCCCAAAGCTGCCACAAAACAACATATCATAAGACCCCTCCGGCGGCCCCTTTGCCTGCTGCTGTGCGCGGTGCTGATCTTGTTGCAGACCCTTCCGACCTTTGCGGCAGACGGTTCGCTCTCTTCCTGCGGCACCTATACCTGGAAGACCCGGGTGCTTGCGGAAGGTCCCCTGACCACCCGAACGGTGCACTTTACCGATGACGCCGGCTCCATGGTCACCTTCTGCCGGGCCATTACAGAAGAAGATCAGACCGGCGGCTTTGCAGGCGGCTATGTGACCCTTGCTTCGCTGCAGCTGGGCGAAGACGCTCGCATCTGGGCACGGAATCACGAGACCGGCGGTTGGACGGTGCGGCCTCTTTCGCAGGGCCTCTTTCGCAGCAATACGGTCTATCTGGAAAGCGGCAGCCAGTTCTATCTGATCGATCTGCCCGGTTCCTACCGCATGCTGCAAAACGGCGTGGTGCAGGAGATCTGTTCTGCCTCCTCCTATCTTCGCTGCGAAAAAGCAGCCGAAGGCAGGGGATTTCAAGTGCAGATCGTGGGCTTCTGCCCCGAAGAAGCCGGCTTTACCGACTGCCTGATCTACCGAACAGGCCTGAAAGCCGACTGGAGCCTTCCCAATGCGGCGACCCAATGGGCCTCCTATACCGAAGACGGCATGGCAAAATGGCTGTTCGACGGCTATTACCGTACGGTTCCCGCCGCCTATACTCCCACCTGCAGCGACGGCTACTACCGCTGCGCCGCCTCCTTTCTGCTGGCGGTGCTGCAAAAACAGCTGCAAAGCTGCAGCGAAACAGCCCCCCTGCTGCTGGCCTGCCTTGAGGTGGTAATGGAGCAGCAAAATGAGGATGGCTTCTGGGCGACCCTTCCACAAAGCAACTGGCTTTATGAGGATTACAACATTGAAGCCGGCTTTTACGACACCCGCTTTAACACCGATCTGATGCTGCTGGTCTGCGACCTTGCAGAAAGTCTGGGAGAGCTGCCCTTCGAAGAGCATGTGCGCCGCTACGTGAAGTTTTATACCCAGTCGTTTTTGCCCGGTCACTCTCGCACGGCAAAAGAGCAGGGCATCCTGCCTTACGATTACGCTGCCTGGCAGCAGCAATCGCCGGCAGCCCCGGCATTGACCTCTCTTAATCATCTTGCGGCGGAGACCCTGCTGCTCTACCGCCTTTCGGCGCTTTTAAAGGAGCCCTCTCTTGCAGATACGGCAGACCGGCTGCTGCTGGCCATCGAAGAGACCGGCGCGGAATGGGTCAGGCCCGACCACGATCTTTCTTACGGCGTTACCGCAGACGGCATTTTTTGCCGCAAGGATTACGCCAGTCTGACCTACGACGATCTTCTCACCCTGCAGCGATGGCTTATCGCCGGCGGAAAAGGCCCCAGCGCCGTCATCGACGGCCTGCTGGCCGAAAAAAAGCAGTGGATGGATGCAAACGGAATAAAGGATTATCTGAAATAGCTTATGGAACCATTGATCCGAGTTGAAAATCTCACATTTTGCTATAACGACGAAGAGGGCGGCCAGGCGGCGCCTGCCATCGACCATCTGGAGCTGACGGTCGAAAGAGGCTCCTTCGTTGCCATTACCGGCTCCAACGGCTCCGGTAAATCGACTCTGGCAAAGCACTTCAATGCCCTTTTGCTGCCCACGGAGGGCCGCGTGCTGGTAGACGGCATGGATACGGCCGACGAAGAAAAGATCTGGGATATCCGCCGCATGATCGGCATGGTATTTCAAAACCCCGACAACCAGCTGGTCTCTTCGGTGGTCGAAGACGATGTGGCCTTCGGTGCCGAGAATCTGGGCATTCCTTCGGAAGAGATCCG
>JABUTE010000220.1 GCA_021443825.1 Bacillota bacterium | reverse complement strand
TCTGTATTCATTTATTATAGCTTTTACATTCAATTTTATCACCCACCTTATCACCCATATATTGTACCATATGTGGGTGATAAAGTGGGTGATATTTTAAAACAAAGAATTACATTCAATTAAGAATTCTTCTCTTCGTTATCCATAATGTCATAATACTCATTCATCTCCAGCCTCAGCTTCACATACGAATCGGGCTACCGGTTGCTCAAGAGGCAAACCGTCTCAACGTGATACGTTGCCGGAAACATATCCACCGGGGTGGCTTCCACCAGCCGGTAGCCTTGATCCGCAAGAAACCTGATGTCGCGGGCCAGGGTAGACGGGTTGCACGATACGTAGATCAGCCGCTTCGGGGCGATCTTTGCCACCGTTTCCAGCAGCACCGGCTGGCAGCCGGCCCTTGGAGGATCCAGCACCACCACATCCGCCTTTACCCCCTGCAGCCGCTTGGGAACGACCTCCTCTGCCTTGCCGCAGAGGAACTCCGCATTGACGATGCCGTTGATCACTGCGTTGCGGTTGGCGTCCAGCACCGCGGGCCGAACGCTTTCCACACCGATGACTCTTGCCGCCTGCCCTGCCATGGAAAGGCCGATGGTGCCGGCACCGCAATAAAGATCCAGCACCGTTTCGCTTCCGGTCAGCGCAGCATATTGCTGCACCTTGCTGTACAGGCGGCTTGTCTGGCGCGGATTGACCTGATAGAACGACAGGGGCGACACCTCCACATTGAGCACCCCTGCATCGGTGACCAGATGATCCTTTAAGACCCGGGGGCCGGCAAGGAATTTACAGTCAGGGCCTAAGACCTGCTTATCGGAAGCCTTGTTGATATTGACCACGATACTGACCAGCTCATAGGGCTCTATAACAGCATCGACCAGGCAGTCGGCCAGCTCCTGCGCGCGCGAGACCTCATCCTTGTTGACCACGAGAATGACCATGATCTTGCCCTCATCGGAAATGCGCACCACCAGATGGCGATAGATATTCTTCGGGTGCTTTTTCAAAAAAGCGCTCATCGCCCTTGCCAGCGCCACAGCAGGCCCCTGCTGGATCCGGCATTCGTCGATGGGGATCAGGGTATGTGATCCCGGCGCATAATAGCCGACCTGATCCTTTACGATGGCGAATTCCGCCTTGTTGCGGTAGCAATAAGGATCGGGATCGCCGAGGATGGGCTTTACCACAGGGTCGTCGATGCTGCCGATCCGCTTCAGATTTTCCGTTACGAAGCGTTCTTTCCAGGCAAGCTGGGCCTCGTACCGGTAGTTTCGCAGGCTGCAGCCTCCGCACCTTCCGAAATAGGGGCAGTCTGCCTCGATCCGGTCGGTCGACGGTTTTTCCACAGAAATAAGGCGCCCCTTTGCGAAGCGCCCTTTGTTTTCCGTGATCTCTGCTGTTACAACATCGCCCGGAAGAGCTCCAGGCACGAACACCGCAAGGCCCTCTGCCCTGCCGATGCCCTCTCCGGAGCTTCCCAGATCGACGATCTCAAGTTCTACAGTAGTTCCGGTCTGCATCGATCAATATTCCCTTCCGCTGCGTCTTCTTTCCAGCTCGTTGAGGATCTTTTTGCGCAGGCGGATGTCCGATGGAGTGATCTCCACCAGCTCATCGTCGTTGATCCATTCCAGCGCCTCCTCCAGGGTGAATACCCGGTGGGGCGACAGCTTTACCGCCTCATCGGAGCCGGCAGCGCGCATGTTGGAGACACGCTTTGCCTTGCAGGGATTGACGATCATATCTTCGTTGCGGCTGTTCTGACCGACGATCATGCCTTCGTAGACCTTAACGCCCGGCCCAAGGAACATCTGTGCCCGTTCCTGAATGTTGTTTAATGCATAGGGCGTGGTGACACCCGGCTCCTGCGCGATGATGGCGCCGGCAGCCCGTTCGGGGATCTCGCCCTTATAATCTTCGTAGCCGATAAAGCGGCGCACCATGGTGCCCTCACCTCTGGTCTCGTTGATGAACTGGCTCCGGTAGCCCATCAGGCCTCTGGTGGGTGCGGTATAGACCAGCCGGGAGCGGCCGTTCTTGCCGTCCATGGAGACCATGATGCCCTTTCTCAGGTTCAGGGCGTTGATCACCGTGCCGGAGAATTCATCGGGAACCTCGATGACGACCTCTTCGACAGGCTCCTGCCGCTGGCCCAGCTCGCCCTTCTTCCAGATGACCTCGGGCTTGGAGACTGCCAGCTCGTAGCCTTCTCTTCGCATCTGCTCGATGAGGATGGAGATGTGCAGCTCGCCCCGTCCGGAGACCTTGAATACGTCGGTAGTGTCGGTGGCTTCGACCTTCAGGCCGACGTTGACCTCCAGCTCCTTTTCCAGACGCTCCTTGATGTGGCGGGTGGTGACGAATTTGCCTTCTTTGCCTGCAAAGGGGCTCTTGTTGACGATGAAGTTCATGCTCAGGGTCGGTTCTTCGATGCTGATGGATTCCATGCCCTCGATGTGGTCTTCCTGGCAGATGGAATCACCGATGGTCAGATCGGAGATGCCGGAAATAACGCAGATATCGCCGCTGTGCACCTCTGGAACGGCGACCCTCTTCAATCCTCTGTAGACGAAGCACTCGTTGACCTTGCGCATCACATAGCTGCCGTCGGGGTGGGTAAGAGCCACCTGCTGGCCGGCGCGGATGGTTCCCTTATCGATGCGGCCGATGCCAAGGCGACCGATGTAGTCGTCGTAGCCCAGCGAAGAGATCTGAAACTGCAGGGGCTCCTCATCCAGATCGGGATAGG
>JABUTE010000264.1 GCA_021443825.1 Bacillota bacterium | reverse complement strand
TATCTGGAGGTGGAGCTGTGAAGGACCGGTTGAAGGCACTTCTTGCCCGGTATTCCCTGCGGCAGCAGCGCAGCGTTTTAAAATACAGCTGGCTCTGTCCTGAGGAGGACCGGCTGGTGCAGGCGATGAAAAAAGAAGATGAAAAAGCCGCAAAGAACCTGAAATATCTGGCGCTGGCCATGGCATTGCTGCTTCCCGCACTGGCTGTTTCCGATCGGCTCAGGCAGCCGATCTCTTTTCTTGCGCGGCCTGCTGCAGGGGAAGCCTCTTCACAGGTGGCACTGGAGGTGACGGCCTGCGCCGGAGAGAAGACACTGGTGGTGCCGGTGACGGTGGAGCTGAGCCCTTTGCCGCTGACGCAGCAGGAGGCAGACGCGCTGTTTTGCCAATGCCTTGCAGAAGTAGACGCGGCTTTGCCTGCCCAAAATCCATCCCTGGATCAGGTCTGCTCTGACCTGCTGCTTCCGTTGCAGAGCGCCGATGGCAGAGTGCAGATCTGCTGGTCGTCATCGCAGCCTGCGCTGATCGATGAGACCGGCCGTGTCGCTCTTGCCGATGCCTGTGACGGCGATCAGGTGGTGCTGACGGCATCTCTTTCCTGCGGCAGCTATTCTTCCGGCAAAGAATACTGCCTTCGGCTTATGCCCTCCTTGGCAGATGAAAGGTCTCTGGCCGAGGCTGCTGTTCGCGCAAGTCTTCAGCAGCTGTCTTCTACGCAAGAGCAGACCCCGGTTCTGCCGTCTTCCAGGGGAAGGGTCTCTCTTTCCTGGAAAAAGCAGGGCTCCGTTTCCGTGGAGGTGTTGCTGTTTATGGGCGCGCTTATGGCAGCCTTGCTGTGGCTGGGCCGCTACGACAGTCTGCGAAGCCGGTTGAAAAAGGAGGCTTTGCTGCTTAACAGCCAGCTGGGCGATGTGATGACCCGGCTGATCCTTCTTCTGGATGCCGGCCTGGTGGCTTCCTCTGCCTTTACCGAGCTTGCTTTTCAGCAGGAAGAAGAGGCAGGGCCGCTTCCCAAGGCGATCCGAACGATCCATCGAAAATGCGAGATGGGAAACGAAGCCTTTCCGTCTGCCTTTTATGGCTATGCCGTCTCTACCGGCAGCCGTGACCTGATCCGCTTTGCCGCTCTGCTGAAGGAAAACGCCCTGCACGGCAGCGAGCTTTCCGAAAAGCTGAAAAAGGAAAGCCAGCGTCTTCGGGAAAGCAGCCTTGCCGATGCCCGCGCCAGGGCCAGGGAGGCAGAAACGAAGCTTTGCATTCCTTTGCTTCTGCTGCTTGTTGCCCTGCTGGTGATCTCCGCCGGCCCAGTTCTTTTGGAATTGTAAAATAATGTAAATTCCTATTGAAAATGGAAAATATTACCAGTATAATATAGATATATTACCGGTAATCGATCCGCATATCATCTGTTATTCCGTTCGAAAGAAAGAAGGTTATCATGAATACGTTTATCAACCGTTTTCGGAACACTGTAGGCGCATCCCGCTGCGGCATGGAGCTGGTGCAGGTCGCCATGCTCATCGCCATCGCGGTCACTTTGGGATTGATCTTTAAGACGCAGATCACGGAGTTTGTCAACAATGTGTTCAAGTCGTTAAACAGCGCCCAATTCTGATGAAGGCGAAAGAAGGAAGCACCTTCGTGGAGGCCGCCTTTGTTTTTCCCCTGGTCGTTCTGATCACCGCAGGATTGATCGATCTTGGCTCCGGTCTTCACTGCGCCGTCAAGGAAGACAGTCTGCGCCACCGGCAGCAGGCCGAAGAAGAGGTGCAGAGCCTTGCAGTGCCTACGGAGGCGATATTGCGGGGAAGGTGGGTGCTGCGATGAAAAAAGGCTTCGCCTCAGTATTCATCCTGCTGATCCTATCGGCAGTGATCCTGGTCAGCCTGGTGCTGATCGAAGCCTCCTGCAGCTTTGCTGCCGCAAGCACGGCAGAAAACCTCTGCCTTCTCACCGGCCGCTCTCTGCTGGCGGAATTTCAGCCGGCATTGCTGCAGCGCTACGGTCTTTTCATGGTGCGAAGCAACGATACGGAGCTTTCCCGGCTGGCGCAGTTTTATCTGACAGCCGATCTGGAGCTGTCGTCTTCGGTGCTGAACATGAGCTGCATCGGAGCTTCGGCAGATACTTCCTCCTTCTGCGGCCTTGATACCGATCTGTTTTTACAGCAGGTAGAAAAGACCGGGGTTGAGATCGCAGCTCGAAACCTGATCACGGCAGACCGGTTAAAGGATATGCTCGATCCCCTGCAAGCAGAGCTGGATACTTCCTGCTCGCCGGAGGATATCGCCCAGCGGCTGGAAGCGATGATCCCGGAAAAGCAGAACGATCCGACCGAAACGGCGCTTTCCGCCTCGGAGAAGGAGGCCCGCAGCCTGCGGGCGAAGGTGAAGGCGGCCCAAAAGGAAACGGACATTCAAAACATCAGCAATGCATCGATCCCGGCAGAAGAAAAGGGGACTCTGCCCTCGGCGTTGCTGGGGATCAAGAGCAGAAAGCTGCTGCTATGTTCGCTTGGTCTTCTGGACCTTTCTCCCGGCACCGTTGCCGCAGACGAATACATACTGGACGTCTGCTCTACAGCAGCTTTACCAATGGACAATACGGTTCTGCAGCTTGAGGTTGAATACATCCTCTACGGCAATTTCTCAGACGCTAAAAACCAAAAGGCGGTGATCTCCGGTCTTACGGCGATGCGGCTGCCGCTGAACATTGCTGCCATCCTGAAGGATCCATCCTGTACGTCGGCGATCTCTTCCCTGACCGTCATGTTTCCTTTTCTTCCCC
>JABUTE010000053.1 GCA_021443825.1 Bacillota bacterium | reverse complement strand
GCCATCGTCTATAAGGCGACCTGGCCGGAAGAAAAGATCTTTCGAACCACCCTTGACAGGCTGCATCAGACCGTGACGGAAAACGGGCTGACCAAGACCAGCCTGATCATCGTAGGCCACGTGATGGGAGACCGCTATCTGCGCTCCCTGCTGTATGATCCCTCCTTTACCACGGAATTTCGAAAGGCGAGCATCGAATGAGAGCTTCTATTTTTGCTTACACCAAAGCAGGCTGTGCCCTGGCTCTTTCCGTCGCGCAGCAGCTTCCTGCCGCCTGCCGTCTGTATGCGGCAGAGCGGCTGGCAGAGCCTCCCTTTGCCCCGGAATCGCAGGCTGCTCTGGAGAAAGCCTTTGCAGAAGACGACCTTCTGATCTTTGTCGGCGCCTGCGGCATCGCCGTTCGAAAGATCGCCCCGTATATCAAAAGCAAGACCACCGACCCGGCGGTGCTTTGTATCGATGAAACAGGAAGATTCGTGATCCCTCTGCTTTCCGGCCATATCGGCGGCGCCAACGACTATGCAAGGCAGCTGGCAGAGCGGCTGGGCGCCACCGCGGTGGTGACCACCGCAACCGACCGCAACGGCAGGTTTTCCTGCGATGCCTGGGCGGCAAAGCAGGGCTATGTCATCGACGGCATGAACGAAGCAAAGGCTGTTTCGGCTGCCATTCTGGAGGAGGATATTCCCCTTGCCTGCCGGCTTCCTGTCATCTCCCCTCTGCCCGGCGGGCTTGTTCGAAAAGACGAAGGCCCTGTCGGCATCTATATCGGCTATCGCGACTGCAGGCCCTTTGAGACCACGCTGCGGCTGGTTCCCCGGGCGCTGCATCTTGGCATCGGCTGCCGCAAAGGCACCGGCAAAGAGGCCATCGAAGAAGCCGTTCGGGAGGCCTTTCAGGAGCATGGCCTGCTGCTCTGCGCCGTAAAATGGGCGGCCTCCATCGACCTGAAAAAAGAAGAAGAAGGCCTTCTTTCGTTTTGCAAGGAGCAGGGGCTTCCCCTTCAGTTTTATTCTGCCGAGCAGCTTTTGCAGGTGCCGGGAGATTTTACCCCATCGGAATTCGTACAGAAGATCACCGGCGTCGACAACGTCTGTGAACGGGCTGCCCTGTTGGGCGCAGAGCAGCTCATCGTAAAAAAGACTGCGAAAAACGGCGTTACCGTTGCCGTGGCAGCAGAAAGAACGGAGGTATCCTTTGAATAGACTGTATGTGATCGGCATCGGACCCGGAGATCATGAAAACATGACCCTCAAGGCAGACAGGGCGCTGCGTCAATGCGACCTGATCTGCGGCTACCATGTGTATGTCGACCTGATAAAGGACCTGTATCCGGGCAAGGAATTTCTCACCACCGGCATGACGAAAGAAGCAGACCGCTGCCGCATGGCCATCGATGCGGCAAGAGGAGGCAAGACCACCTGCATGGTCTGCTCCGGCGACAGCTCCATCTACGGCATGGCGGCTCTCATTTATGAGCTGCGGGGAGAAACGGACGACCCTGCGATCGAGGTGATCCCCGGGCTTACGGCTGCCTGCAGCGGCGGCGCTCTTCTGGGAGCGCCTCTTACCCACGATTTTGCCGTCATCAGCTTAAGCGACCGGCTTACCGAATGGAGCCTCATCGAAAGCCGCCTTACTCATGCGGCGCAGGCCGATCTTTCTATGGTTCTCTACAACCCGGCCAGCAAGTCCCGTCCCGACCATTTAAAGAATGCCTGCGATATTCTGCTGCGGGTGCTTCCGGAAGACCGCATCTGCGGCGTTGCAAGAAATATCGCAAGAGAGGGCGAGCAGGCACAGCTGATGACCTTAGGGCAGCTGCGCACCGCCCACATCGACATGTTCTGCACCGTGTTCATCGGCAATTCCATGACCACCGTGATCAACGGCAAGATGGTCACTCCGAGAGGTTACCGCAATGTATAGCTTCTGTATTTTCGCAGGCACCACCGAGGGTCGCCTGCTGACGGAATATTTAAAGGGGCAGGATGCCAGGGTGACCGGCTGCGTGGCCACCGAATACGGCGAAGCCCTGCTTTCGGAAGGAGACGGGCTGACCGTGCTGGCCGGAAGGCTTTCGGAAGAAGAAATGAAGGCTTTATTTCTTCGGGAGAAGTTCGATCTGGTCATCGACGCTACCCATCCCTATGCCAGCGCCGTCACGGAAAATATCCGCAGCGCCTGCAATGCCTGCGGCACCGAATACCTGCGGGTGCAGAGGGATCCCTCCGAGCTGCCTCCGGAGACGGTCACCGTTCCCGACACAAAGGCTGCGGCTGCATTTTTAGCCCAGACCGAGGGAAACATTCTGCTGACCACCGGAAGCAAGGAGCTTTCTGCCTTTGCCGCCGTTCCGGGCTTTGCAGACCGGGTATTTGCAAGAGTGCTGCCCATGGCCGATTCTCTTGCCGCCTGCGAAAACGCAGGCCTTAAGCCCTCCCGCATCATCGCCATGCAAGGCCCCTTCAGCGAAGAAATGAATCTGCAGCTGCTGCGCTGGTGCAAGGTCTCCTGGCTGGTCACCAAAGACGGCGGGCAGGCCGGCGGCTTTCCCGAAAAGGCGGCAGCTGCAAAAAAGCATGGCGCAAAGCTTCTGGTCATCGGACGGCCGAAGGAAGAGGCTGGCACCTGCGATATGGCTTCCTGCCTTGCCCTTTTGAAAGACCGCTTCGGCTTTGCCCCGAGGACCCGGATCACCGTTGCCGGCATCGGCCCCGGAAGCCGGGATGCCATGACTCCTCAAGTGCAAAAAGCCATCGCCGATGCCGACGGCCTCATCGGCGCAAGGCG
>JABUTE010000267.1 GCA_021443825.1 Bacillota bacterium | reverse complement strand
AGGCCGACTGCCTCATCGGCGCAAGGCGCATCCTCGATGCTGCCGCCATGCCCGGCCAGCCGGTCTTTGAGGCCGTCGCTGCCGAAGCGATCGCTTCTTATATCGCAGAGCATAACGAATTTCGCTCCTTTACCGTGGTCTTATCCGGCGATTCGGGCTTTTACAGCGGCGCCAAAAAGCTGCTGCCCCTGCTGAAGCAGCAGAATGCCCGGGTGACGGTGCTGCCCGGCCTCAGCTCCCTTTCCGTTCTGTGTGCCCGCATGGGCATTTCCTACGAAGATGTTAAGACCGTCAGCCTCCACGGGCGAACGGGCAATATTGCAGCCTCCGTGCGCCGCTACCCCCTCTGCTTTGCTCTGGTGGGAGGCGAAAACGGTGTGCGGGAGCTTTGCGAAGCTCTGGTTCGGGCGGGCCTTGGCAGCGTTCGGGTCACGGTGGGCGAGCGCCTCAGCTATCCCGATGAAAGGATCTCGACCGGCATCGCTGCCAAAATGGCAGAGGGCCGCTATGCGTCCTTAAGCGCCGTTCTCATCGAAAATCCCGGGGCGAAGAAGGTCTGCCCCATCGGTCTTCCCGACGAATCATTCCAGCGGGGAAAGGGAGAAGACGGCCTGATCCCCATGACCAAGAGCGAGGTGCGGGCGGTGGCCCTTTCCAGGCTGGCCATGACAAGAGATGCGATCTGCTGGGACATCGGCGCCGGAACAGGCTCTGTCTCGGTGGAGATGGCGCTGCTGGCAGAGGAGGGCCGTGTCTATGCCGTGGAAAAAAAGGCCGATGCCTTTGCCCTGCTGCAGGAGAATATCAAAAAATTCGGTGCCTTTAACATCACGGCGGTGGAGGGAAGCGCCCCTGCGGCGTTAGAAGCGCTTCCCGCGCCCACCCATGTGTTTATCGGAGGCAGCAGCGGCCGGCTGAAAGACATCATCGGCGCCGCCCTGGAAAAGAATCCCCATGCCCGGATCGTGGCAACGGCCATCGCATTAGAAACCGTTGCCGAGCTGTCTTCGTGCATGAAAGAATTCTCCTTTACCCATAAGGAGGCCGTCTGCATCCAGGCGGCAAGAAGCCGCAAGGCAGGCCCTTATCATCTGATGACTGGGGCAAATCCCGTCTATATCTTCACGTTTCAGAAAGAGGCTCGAGCGGAATGAAATCGTCTCTGGCGGCGCTGGCTGCCGGCTACTGCATCGACTTAATCGTGGGCGACCCCCATGGGCTTCCCCATCCCGTCATTTTTATCGGAAAGCTGATATCTCTTTGCGAGAAGCTGCTGCGAAAGGTCTTCTCCGCCGGAAAAAGGGGAGAGCGGGCTGCAGGGCTCGTTTTATGGATCCTGGTCGCTTCTGTCAGCACCCTGGTGCCCTGGGGCCTTTTAAAGCTTCTGGACCGCCTGCATCCCCTGGCAGCCTTTGGGGCAGAGACCCTCATGTGCTGGCAGATCCTGGCCACCCGGTCTCTTCGCGATGAGAGCATGAAGGTCTATCTGGCCCTTCAGACAGGCGATCTGAACGCCTCCCGCAAGGCGGTCTCCATGATCGTGGGGCGCGATACCGACCGTCTCGATGAGCAGGGGGTCACCCGGGCTGCCGTAGAAACGGTGGCCGAGAACACCTCCGACGGCATTGTGGCGCCCATGGTCTTTCTCGCCCTAGGCGGGGCTCCCGCCGGCTTTTTCTACAAAGCCGTCAACACCATGGATTCCATGATCGGCTATATCGATCCGCCCTATACCCATCTGGGCTTCGTCGCAGCAAAAATGGACGACGTGATGAATTATCTTCCCGCCCGCCTTTCGGCCCTGCTGATGCTGGCTGCCGGAGGATTTTTAGGCATGAATGTGAACAACGGAAAGAAGGTCTTTCTTCGCGACAGGTATAACCACGCCAGCCCCAATTCGGCCCAGACCGAATCGGTGTGCGCAGGGCTTTTGGGCTTGCAGCTGGCCGGCGACGCATGGTACGGGGGCGTGCTTCATAAAAAGTCCTTCATCGGCGATCCTCTCAGGCCCATCGAGGCAGAGGATATTCCCCGCGCCTGCCGCCTTCTTTATGTGACGTCGTTTCTGTCGCTGCTGCTATGCTGCGGCGCCAGACTTTTGCTGACCGTTTTCCTGTAACGAGGCCTTATGCTCTATCAAACGAAAAACTCCCACGGAGGAGACATCTATGCAGAAGAGCTCCTGCTGGACTATTCTGCCAATACCAATCCCTTCGGCACGCCCCGGACAGTGCTGGACGCGGCGGCCGCTTCCCTTGACGGCCTTTCTGCCTATCCCGATCCTTACTGCCGGGGGCTGGTCAATGCCCTCAGCGCCTACGAACAGGTGCCCCGGGATCGGATCCTGTGCTCCGGCGGGGCGTCGGAGCTGATCTATGCCTTCTGCCGTGCCTTAAAGCCGAAGACGGCTCTCGTTCCCGTGCCATCCTTTTCGGAATACGAAAAGGCATTGGGTCTTTGCGGCTGCGCTCCCTCGCATTTTCTGCTGAAGCAGGAAAATGATTTTGCCGTGACCGAAGAGCTGCTGACGGTTCTTTTAAAGGAAAAGCCCCAGGTGCTGTTTCTTTGCACTCCCAACAATCCCACCGGCGTTCTTTTGGAGCCGGCGCTTTTGCAAAAGCTTCTGCAGCTTTGCCTTCAGACCGGCACCTTCGTTCTTTTGGACGAATGCTTTCTCGATATGACTGCCGAGGGCATCAGCGCCGCTGCTGTGGCAGACCGGTTTCCCAACCTGGTGATCCTCAAGGCCTTTACCAAGAATTTCGGCATGGCCGGGCTTCGCCTGGGCTATTGCATC
>JABUTE010000038.1 GCA_021443825.1 Bacillota bacterium | reverse complement strand
CAACGACGGTTTCGGTCTGCTTTCCGAGATCGTAAGAAGATACGGCGGCGAGATCTCCTTCGCAGCCTATGTTAAGAAGAACATCCTGCAGCCTCTGGGCATGACCCGTTCAAGCGCCGAATTCATCGCTCCCATCACCGACGAAAACCATGCCAGCCTGTACAAGCATGTAGACGGCAAGCTGACCGGCGGCTGGGATTTTTATGACAATGCCTTCGTTCTTGGCGGCGGCGGCGCCATGAAGTCGACCATCCACGATCTGACCGAATATGTGCGCATGTATATGAACGGCGGAAAGCCCATCGCCAATAAATATATCGTCGGCGAAATGTACAAGCCTCGCCAGAACTACCGCTTCCACAGCTGGTACGGCTACGGCGTCTGCAGCATCGATGTAGACGATTTTACCGTCAATCAGCACGGCGGCAGTCTGACCGGCGTTTCCAGCAATTTCGGCTGGTCGCCAGAGCTGGGCATCGGTGTCGTCGTCTTCTGCAACACCAGCGGCGTTCCCGTATCGGAGATCTCCAATGCGGCCTTCCGTCTGGCTGCCGGCCACGATCCTCTTCCCAAGCCCTGCGCTCTGCGCTGCGAATGGAGCGAAGAAGCGAAGAAGGCTGCCTGCGGGTCTTACAGCTCCGGTGAGGGCAGCGCTCTTAAGGTCTGCCTGGAGGACGGCCAAATGAAGATCTTCTCCGGCGAGAAGGAGCTGGAAATCCATACCGTCACCTCCGATACCGTTATGATCAAGGGCGTTTTGAAGGAAAGCGATGCGATCTTCCTGTCCGATGATCAGGGCGCTGTCTGGGGCATCCGCTTCGGCGGAAGGATCCTTCCCAGAGTAGAATAACGAAGGCTCGCTCCTTTGCCCATGGGCAAAATACACAAAGAAACGAAAAAAGACTCTGTCCCTATGGGGCAGAGTCTTTTCTGCTGTCTGGCATGGCCTTGGGCAGGTGGCTGTTCAGCGGTCTGTCATGTCGGCTTCTGCAGCCCGCATCATGATGGCGCATTCGATGCGCTTTTTAAACAGCTCGCAGCCGGGCTCATAGACCCCACGGATGGAGCCGGTGGCATGGAAGGCGTTGGCAGCGCAGCCGCCGTTCTTTGCAGATTCACAAAGGCTGCGGGTCTTAAGAGTCTTGATCGTCATAAGTAGGTTCTCCTGTTCGTATGTATGAGAGCATTACACGAAATAGCAATACGAAAAAACTATAAAGCTTTATTAATTTTCTTGCAGATAGTCAATAGTGGCCGGGGCCTGCCGCAAAGCCGCATCGGAAAAAAGGCTGTATCCGTCAGTCATTTTATATTATAATAAAGCAAAGCTTAGCGATTTCAGGAGGCGGCAGTATGAATTATACGGAAGCAATCAAATATACGGAGACTCGCATGTGGAAGAACGGCTTCAACGGCTTTGACCGGATGAAGACGGTGCTGGCCCATCTGGGAGATCCGCAGAAGCAGCTGCGGTTCATTCATGTGGCAGGAAGCAACGGCAAGGGCTCCACCTGCGCCATGGTGAGCAGTGTGCTGCGCTGCGCCGGCTATACGACCGGTCTGTTCATTTCGCCCCATCTGATCAAATACAACGAGCGCATTTCCGTCAACGGCACAGATATCTCCGATGACGATTTTGCTCTGGGGGTCACCCTGATCAAGGAGGCCTGCGAAACGACCGGCTGCGAGCTGACGATCTTTGAGCGCCTGACCATTCTGTGCTTTTGGTATTGCGCCCGGATGCATGCGGATTTCGTGGTGCTGGAGGTGGGCCTTGGCGGCCGCTGCGATTCCACCAATGTGATCGATGCCCCTGAGGTGTCGGTCATTGCCCACATGGCCCTGGAGCATACCGAGATTTTGGGTGATACGCTGGAAAAGATCACCGCCGAAAAGGCCGAGATCATCAAGGAGGGCTGCCCCGTGGTCATGATGCACCAGGATGAGGGCGCCATGCAGGTGGTCAGAGCAAAGGCGGCTGCCATGCATGCACCGCTGACCGAGACGGCGCCCGGAGAAGAGACCCTTGTTTCCGCAACGCTGGGCCTGCAGGTGATCGATTACCGCAGCCGCAAAAATGTAAAGCTTGGGCTCTTCGGTGAATACCAGTACCGTAACAGCGCCCTCGCTTTGGATGTGATCGACGTGCTCATTAAAAAGGGGTATTCCATCAGCGAAGAGGCAATCTATGAGGGCATGGAGCAGGTATCCTGGCCGGGCCGTTTTCAAATGCTGTGCCAAAGCCCGATGATCCTGCTGGACGGTGCCCATAATCCCGATGGGGCCCAGGTGCTGAAGACCAGTCTGGAAACCTATTTCCCGGGAAGAAAGTTCCGCTTTATGATGGGCGTCATGGCCGATAAGCACTACGAAGAAATGCTGCAGATCATTACGCCGCTGGCAGAAAGCTTCACCTGTGTCGCTGTCGAAGACGCCCGGGCGCTGGATTCCGACAGCCTGGCAGCTCTGATCCGGCAGAATTACGGGATCCCGGCCCGCGATGCCGGCAGCGTGGCGCAGGGGCTGGAGCTGGAGCTGGCCGATCAGACAAAGGATCAGATCCTTGTGATCTTCGGCTCGCTGTATCAGGCAGGCGATGTGCTGCACTATTTCAAAGAACACGGATTGATGGCATAATGGCTTACGGTTTCAGCAGCCCTGCAGAGGGGCCGCAGGGCTGTTGAAACTTTTTGAAAAATATCAAAAAAAGTACTTGCATTCAAAGGCCTCCTTTGCTATACTAATCAACGTTGTAGCGAATCGCTGCACAGCCTCATGCGGAAGTGGCTCAGGGGTAGAGCATCGCCTTGCCAAGGCGAGGGTCGCGAGTTCGA
>JABUTE010000032.1 GCA_021443825.1 Bacillota bacterium | reverse complement strand
GCTGCGAACGAGTTTCGAAAACGCCCGCAGAGCAAGGGCGGAACCGATGGATCGCACGGCGAAGCGAGCGCGGCTTTGCAAAGGCACGCCCTGTTACAAACCGCAGGATCGAGGGACCGTGCCCGTTAAGGAGCCACTTCCGTTCAGTAGGCGATGATCGGTTGGGGCAGGTCGCTGCCGGAGCAACGCCTTGAGCGAGCCGATTTGCGAGTCACGGCGAAGCGAACGCGGCTTTGCAAAGCAGCTCTGCTACCGGTTCCCGCATAAAAAAGGCTCCCTTCCGAAGAGGGGAGCCTTTTCTATGTCTTATAGGATCTTGCGAAGGATTACTTCAGATACTTATCCATCCAGGCAGTGATCTCTGCGATACGGCGAACTCTGTTCTGGGGCTTGCCGCCTCTGGACAGCTCGTGGTTCTCGCCGTGGAACAGGCAGACTCTGGAGTCGACACCGTTCAGCTTCAGCGAAGAGAACATCTGCAGAACTTCCGACATCCAGCATCTGTAGTCCTGATCGGAGTGGATGAACAGAGTGGGTGTCTTGACGTTCTTTGCATACTTGAGGGGAGAATGCCACCAGAGCTTTTCGGTGTCGTCCCAGGGATTGCCCTGGCACTGGTCCTGACCGAACCAGGGACCGATGTCGGTGGTGAGATAGAAGGAGATCCAGTTGGCGATGCAGCGCTGGGATGCAGCAGCAGCGAACCGGTCGGTATGTCCGATGATCCAGTTGGTCATGAAGCCGCCGTAGGAGCCGCCGGTAACGCCGACCCTCTTGGTGTCGATCATGGGATAGGATTCCAGAACCTTATCGCAGAAGAGCATCAGATCGTCGTAGTCGATGGTGCCGTACTTGCCTCTCAGATCGCCGAAATCGCCGCCTCTGCCCTGTCCGCCTCTGGGGTTGCAGTAGAAGACGAAGTAGCCCTGGGCTGCCCAGTACTGCATTTCATGGAAGTAGGGAGTGCCGAAAGCAGCAAACGGTCCGCCGTGGATATCCATGATGGCAGGATACATCTTGCCTTCTTCGTAATCGGTGGGTCTGAGCACATAGCCGTGGATCTCGATGCCGTCGGCATCGACAACAGCAACCGGTTCGGGCATTGCGATCTTGCGGTCGGTATACAGCGCCTCGTTGAGAGTGGTCATCTGCTTCATGCTGCCGTTTTCGACCAGATAGAGCTCAGACATTCTGTCCTGACCGATGCCGTTGACCAGGATCTTTCCGTTCTTAACGGTCATGTTGTCAAGAGATCCGGTGGCGGTGAGCAGGGTCTGCAGACCGTTCTCGTCGAACTTGCGCAGTACGGAGTGCATATCCTCTACGGCAACATAGTACAGAGCATTTCCGTCGACCACAACGGAAGCGCCGCCGCCGAAGGTGGAGTCACCGGTGATGGCAGAGCCGACTACCTCGTCGATGTCGAACAGCATTCTGGGCTGGGCGCCGTCGATGGCATAGACTCTGGCGATCTGGTTTCTGCCGTGCAGCTGGCTGTCGGTCATGTAAGCGATGGGGGTATCGCCCAGGAAATTGGTCCAGCGGATGTTCCATACGCCGTCTTCGATGAGAACATGCTTTTCGCCGTTTTCGTAAACGGTGATGCCGCAGTCGGTGCCGCCGTAGTTGTCATAGGGGTGAGAGGTATAGATGATCTTGCTTCCCTTGACGTTCCAGCTCATGACAGACTCGTTCTCGGCGGTGATCCGCTCGGCCTGACCGTCCTTAACGATATACAGACCGGATCTTACCTTGTTGGAATAGCCCTCGCCGTTCTTCCAGAACGGAAGCTCGTCGAATACTTCGCAAAGAGGAGAATCCTCGCCGCTGTAGTCGTGCTTTGCAACGCAGGCGAAGGTGCCGTTGTCCAGCTTCTTAAGAGACGCGCCCTTCAGATTGAGACGCATGTATTCCTGTGCTTCGCCGCCCTTCAGGTTCAGGGTGTAGAAAACGGTCAGGTTATCGCCCTTCTTGACGGCATCCTTGTCGGCCTGCTTTCTTAAAGAAGCAAACAGCAGGGTGTTGTTATCCAGCCAGATGGCATTCTTGGCATCGCCGCTGTTGGTCAGCTGGGTCGTTTTACCGTCCTGCAGCAGATACAGGTTGCTGAAATAGTTATTTTCCTTTTCGCAGGCCTGGTAAACGGTGAAGACAGCCTTGTCTGCTTCGGGCGACCAGGTGGGGTTGGAGACGAATTTAAACTGATATAAGTCGTTAAGTTCTACCTTACGCATAATGAAATCTCCTTTCGATTTCTTTTTTTACTTGAGATACTTGTCCATCCACTTGGTGATCTCGTTGATGCGGCGGACTCTGTTCTGAGGCTTGCCCACTCTGGAGAGGTTGTGGTTTTCGCCGTGGAACAGGCAGATGCGGGCATCGACGCCGTGGAGCTTTAAGGTGCTGAACATCTGAATGCATTCGGCCATCCAGCATCTGTAGTCCTGATCGGACTGGATGAACAGGGTGGGCGTCTTGGCATTGGCCGCATACTTGAGGGGAGAATGCCACCAGAGCTTGTCGGTGTCTTCCCAGGGATTGCCCTGCAGCAGCTCTGCATTGTACAGATAGCCGTTGTCGGTGCACAGATACTTGGAGATCCAGTTGGAGATGGAGCGCTGGGCGCAGGCTGCCTTGAACAGATCGGTGTGACCGATGATCCAGTTGGTCATGTAGCCGCCGTAGGAGCCGCCGGTAACGCCGACCCGGTTCTGATCGATCTGGGGGAACTGACGAAGCACTTCGTAGGTGAAGGCCATGATGTCTTCGTAGTCGATCTTGCCGTACTGGCCTCTCAGATCGGCGAATTCATTGCCTCTGCCGTCGCCGCCTCTGGGGTTGCAGTAGAAGACGAAGTAGCC
>JABUTE010000094.1 GCA_021443825.1 Bacillota bacterium | reverse complement strand
TATCCGGGAGCGGAGGAAGACCTGAAAAAGGCCCTTCAGACCCTGAGCAGCATGGATCCTCTGCCGATCTGCCCCATCTATCCCGCCTATTACCGGGCAAGCCGCAGCGAAGCGGAGAAGGAGGCTTTTGATGAATAAGCTTTCTGCCATCACCGCAGCCCTGGACCTGCTTCTTCTTAGCGGCATTTTTCTGCTGTTTGGACCTTCTGTAAAAAGCCTTGCTCAGGAAAAGGCATCGCAGCGTAAGCTTCGCTCTCTGGCGCAGGCCGCTGCCGGATTCCGGAGGCCGGACAGGCCTTCCCTTTCGGATATCCTGGCCCTTGCGGTCGGCTTGAAGGGAAGCCATGCCGAAGCCCTGTTCGTCGGCCTGAGCACGGTGCTTGCGCTGGCTGCAGGCCTGCTGCTGTTTGCCGCCTACGGCCCGGGAACAGGCCTTCTCGGCTTTCTTTGCGCCGGGCTTGCGCCCTATCTTCTGGTGCGCACCCGCCTGCAGAACAAACAGGTCGACGTGAGCCGGGAGGGAGAACAGCTTCTTACCGAGCTGCTGAACAATTACCGCATCTGCCGCTTCAATATGCGCGAAGCGGTGGAGCGCACCGCCCTTTCCATCGAAGAGGCTCCTCTTTCGAAAAAACTGCTGCTCAGCCTTTCCCGCGAGCTGAATGCCGCCTCCGGCACGGCAGAGGTGCGAAAGGCCATCGACCGGTTTCGCCTGGCCATTTCCACCTCGTGGGGCGATCTGCTGGCAGCCGATCTGGAATTTGCCGAGCTCGACGGCATTGTGGTGACCGAAAGCTTAAAGGATCTGGTCAGCGGCATCGCCGATGCCCGCCGTAAGCTGGAGCAGAACAGGCGGGAGACCAGCGATTCCGCCGCCGTGCTCAAATACCTGTTTCCCGCCACCTGTCTGATGATCTGGGTCGGCGCCGTCTTCTGCTTCGGCATGACCACCCGCCAGCTGCTTCATAACCAGTTCGCCACCAGGACCGGCTTTGCCTGGTTTCTGGGGCTTGCCCTTTCGTATCTCCTGTCGCTGATGATCTCTGCCTTTGTCGCACGGCAGAAGATGGATATCTGAAAAAGGAGGCACTATGTCTGACCGTTACCTGCCTTTGGTGCCCCTGCTGCTTGGGACCCTGCTGTGCACCGGCATCAGCCTGCTGTTTCTGCAAGACCCGCGAAAGCTTCCGTTAAAGGAGGTCCTACGCACCGGCTCCGATGCCGATATCCTGCTGCGCCAAAGCGGCCTTGGCATCAGCGCCGGCACCTATTATGCCGTGCTTTTGCTGCTGTGCGCAGGCCTTAGCGCCTGGGGCTTTCTGAAGACGCTGCTCTGCCAAAGCCCCGGCAGCCTTCTGCTGGGCCTGCTGGCAGCCTTTTATCTCTGGTTTCTGCTGCGCCCCAGCCTCTTTCTGTACGGAAAGGTGCGAAGTCCCTTTGCCTTTCTGCTGCAGCATCTGGCAGCTGCCCGGCGAAAGCGGATGGACCGGGGCCTGTATTCCTCCTGCGTGGTGCTGAAAAACCTGGCCATCGTAGGAAGAAGCGCGCCCTTAAGCGCCGACCGGATCCTGGAAAAGCTGGCAGGCTGCGCCCATGCCGAGCTGAAGCCTGTCTATCATACCCTGCTGGCGCTGGTGCGCACCGGAAACGCAGACGAGGGCTTTCACTATTTTGCCGAAGCCATCGGAACACCGACAGCCCGGGTGTTTGCCGGTCTTCTTTCCAAGCTGGATCAGATCAACCCTGCCGAGCTTCAGGAGCAGGTCCAGGCCCTCATCGATGCCATCAGCGAAAAGAGGGTCACCGAGGGCTACCTGCAGGCGCAGCGCAACGGCGCTGTTACCATGACTCTTGCCACCGTTTCGGTCACACTGGCCATGCTGGATTTTCTTGTGGTGGTGGTCTACATGGATCTGATCGAAATGCTCACCACCCTTTGGTAGCAAGCCTTGCGAAGCCGCCGGATCTGTGCTTTAATAAGGCTATCTCTCACCGAAAGGAAGCCTTCCATGACGTTAAAGCGATCTGTTGCCCTTCTGCTGGGGGCCGCCCTGCTGCTGGGCGCAGCCGGTCTTTACTGGCTGCTGCAGCCCCCCTGCGGAACCATCGTTCTTGCCTATCATTCCATAAAAGACGAGCCCTTTTCCGAAAGCGAGCACCTGTTCGTAACGCCTGCGGAGCTGGAAGACCAGGTGCGCTGGCTGAAGCGATTCGGCTACGAGTTTCTGTTTGCCGACGAATTTCGCGTCGAGCCGGGCAAAAAGCTGGTCTGCATCACCTTCGACGACGGCTATCAGGATAATCTGACCGAGGCCATGCCCATTCTGCAGCGAAACGGCGCCAAGGGCACCGTGTTCGTCGCAACGAAGAACATCGGCCTTAACGAATATTGCCTCAGCGAAGACGATATCCGCGCTTTGGGCCAATGCCCCTGCGTGCATGTGGGCTCCCATACCGACGGCCATTACCTGGCCACCAATCTTTCTGACGAGGATTTCGAAAAGCAGCTTGCCCTTTCCCAAAGGCGTCTGGAGCAGCTGACCGGCGCTCCCTGCCTCAGCTTTGCCTATCCGGGCGGCTACTACGACGAGCAAAAGGCATCCCTTGCAAAAAAGTATTACGATTATTCGTTTACCTATCCGGGCACGGTGTGGGCCGCCGGCGCCCATTCCGATGCAGCGGCGCTTCCCCGCATCACCGTCAACCGGGGAACCTCGGGTCTGAAGCTGCTGCTGATGATCCGAAGAGCCGAACAGGACCCCTGCCATCCGTCCACCGCAGCCGCCCAGCAGGCCGCATTGAAATAACAACAAAACCGCTTCCCATAAGGGAAGCGGTTTTTTGTTCGTCTCATTTGCTTTT
>JABUTE010000295.1 GCA_021443825.1 Bacillota bacterium | reverse complement strand
ACGCACCATGGAGACCTCGTCGATGATGACGCAGCCGCATTCCAGAGGATTTTCTTTGCAGCGCAGAAAGACCATCCGATCGTCCTCGCCGGCCGATGCTTCCAGAAGACGGTGGATGGTGACTGCCGGACGTCCGGTCGCCTGGGTCATCCGCTTGGCAGCGCGGCCGGTGGGTGCAGCAAGCAGGGTCGTGATGCCCTTTGCCTCCAGCACCGCCAGCAGCATGTTGATGATGGTCGTTTTGCCTGTGCCGGGACCGCCGGTGATGACGGAAACGCCGTTTTCAAGAGACGAGATGACGGCTTCCTTCTGACGGGGCGACAAGGTGATGCCCTTTTCTTTTTCGCTGGCTGCGATCAGCGTGGCGGCATCGCCGCTGATGTGAGGCAGATCGGCATGGGCCAGCTGAAACAGACTGCTTGCCGCCTGCTGCTCACACAGATGCATCCGACGGCTCATGAGCACTCTGCAGCCGTCCAGATTTTCGTTGACCAAAAGCCCGTCCATGACCAGGTCGAAGATCCTGTCGGAAACCGCTTCTCTGGGGATCTCAAGACGGGCGGAGACCTGTTCGATAAAGGGCTCCGACCGAACGAAGGTGCTGCCGTTGTCGCCCAGGGCAGCCAGGATCGCCAGAATGGCGCAGGCAATGCGCCGGGGATCCTCCGGGGAAAAGCCCAGCTGCAAAGCGATGGCATCGGCTTTGGTAAAGCCAAAGCCCGGGACCTCTTCTGTAAGACGGTAGGGGTCCTCAAGGATCAGGTCGGCGGCCGCCGGGCCGTACTGTTTGAACAGCTTCATGCAGACAGCAGAGGTAACGCCGTAGGGCGCCAGCTTCATCACAAGCTCGGCGTAGCCGCGGTGCTCCCGGTAGCCTTCTGCAATGGCTGCTGCTTTTTTGGGACCGATGCCGCTGACCTCCAAAAGGCGGTCGGGATGATGGGTGATGATATCGACCGTCTCTTCTTTAAAATGGGCAACGATGAGCCTTGCCATGGCCGGACCGATGCCCTTGATAACGCCGCTGGAAAGAAAGCTTTCGGCCGAAGCAGCCGAGGAATCGACGATCTCTTTGAACCAGGAGAATACGAACTGGTTTCCGTATTTGGGATGGTTGCGGAATTCTCCCTCCAGCTCGAAACGGCTTCCGGGAAGCACAGGCGTAATGACCCCTGCTGCCGTAACAGGGCCATCAGGGGTCAGAAAGGTAAAGACCGCGTATCCGTTGTCTTCGTTGGTATATATGATCTTGTCTACGGTTCCTTCGAAGGCTTCTTTCATAATGGTTATCAGAAGGTGGGCTTATACAGCATGCGTCCGTCAAGGGTGCGGACCCGCTCAGAGAATTCGCCGGGCTTGACAGGCGCCAGCGCATCCTCAAAATCAAAGAGCTTGGCATCGAGCATATCCAGGTAATGGAGGATCTCCGCTTCGGGAAAGACCGGTTTAACAGGGCTTCCGAAATCCGGCTCGTAGTGATGGGAAAGGATCATGTGCTGGAGCATGATCTTCTTTTCTTCGGGAATACCCAGCTCGGTGCCCATCTTTTCGACGGCTTTAACGCCCTGGGCGATGTGGCCCAGCAGCTTTCCCTCAAAGCTGTAGCCGGGAGAAACGCCCATTTCGTTGGACAGCAGCTCGTTGAGCTTTTCCATGTCGTGGAGGATGACGCCGCAGATGACCCAGTCCTTCTTTAAGAAGGTATAGATGTCGCAGGCCTTTTCTCCCAGCATCAGCATCCGCTTGATGTGATAGAGAAGACCGGCCATCTCGGCATGGTGGTTGCGCATGGCGCCCGGCCAGTAAAGCAGGTGCTCTTTATTCTCTTGCAGAAACTTGCACGCCATGGCCTTCAGATCTTCGTCTTTGATGCTGATGGCCTTTGCCATGATATATTCGTACATATCTTCGGCAGGCTCGGGCGCGGCTTTCACATAATCCTTCATGACCAGCTGATCGACAGCAGGATCATATCGGCGCAGCTTTCCGATGCGAAGCTGCCTGCTGCCGTTCCACTCGGTGACCACGCCGCGGATCTTGACCAGATCGCCCTCCTTCAGCTGGGTGAGAGAGGAGGCTTCGTCGTCGCCGATGTCCCATTTCTTGCCTGCGATCTCGCCGGAGCAGTCGCCCAGAAGCATATCCAGATACTGCTTGCCGTTGGAACCGGTCTTAAAGACAGCGCTCTTGACCATATAGAATTCGGTGACAGTCTCACCCACGTTAAAATCTGCGATGTAATGTTCTTTCATAGTGTCTCCTGTAGATCAGATTTATATAATATTTCATTATACCCTATCGCGTCAGCCGATAGGGGCTTTTTAGGATTTTATTTTCCTGCTGTATTCATATGGAATTGAAGATAAAATCCGATTGTGCTTTAATTTTTCTGTGAGGTGATAATTATGAATACTTTTGATAAACTCGCGGCTGCCGTCTCTCCCAGACTGGCGCTGGCAAACCCATTCGTCAACGGTCAAAGACAGGCCGAAGCCGCCCAAAAAGCGGCTGCCGACGGCTGCTCGCTGATCGTATTCCCGGAAATGAGCCTTACCGGCGCCACCTGCGGCGACCTGTATCGGTCCGCAAGGCTGCAAAAGGAGACCGACAAGGCCCTTGCCGCACTGGCAGAGGCTACGGCGAAGCTGGATGAGGTCATCGTTACCGGACTGAACAGAAACGGAAAAAGCCTGGCAGCCGTACTGTATATGGGGCAGCTGCAGCTGCTGGAAGACGGCATGAAGTCCAGCGGTCTTCCCTTTGATTTTATGGTAAAAATTGGCAATCGTCAAGATGCGAATTGGACAAAGACCCCGCTGACCGTATGGCTCAATGCGAAGCCCTTCCGCGCCGGCTGCGGCCGCATGGACCTGCTGATGCTTGCCGAGGTGAGCAAAAAGAC
>JABUTE010000236.1 GCA_021443825.1 Bacillota bacterium | reverse complement strand
GCGATCTGATCGAACATGGCATAGGCTTCTTCTTTTCGGTCCATCGACAGCAGCACCCGGGCTCTGCGGGTCTCAAACTCGGAGGCCCTGCGGATGCGGCGAACCTCTTCTTCAGTTCCTGCAGGATCCATCTGCCCGATCGCCTGAAGCACCTGATCGATATGCTTCAGGCTCTTTTCCCATTCGCAGGTGATGGTGGTAAGGATCGACATCAGATTGTGATAGCTGAACCTGTCGGGAAAATCCTCCTTCAGCCGGTCTGCCAGGGCGGCCGCCGCGTCGTCTTCGTCGCGCTGCACATAGCACCAGCAAAGCTCAAACAGGGCATCGGCATCGTTGGGATCATCCTCCACCGCATGTCGGTAGCTCTGCAGCAGATGGTCGCTCCACTGGATGCGAAGCTCGTTCAGCTCGTAGAGCCGCTTCTGGTTGCCGTCGGAAAGGCCCATGACCACATTGAGCTTTCTCACCGCCCCGCGGTAGTCGCCCTGATCCGCCAGGCTGTAAGCCCAGATCTCGTGGGCCCAGGGAAGGTCCATGTCGATGGCCGCCGCCTTTTCACAATAACGGATGGCGTCCCCGTTCCGTCCGGCCTCTCGCGATAAAAGTGCGCCCTGCAGCAGCACCTGCAGACTCTCCGGATACAGATCTGCCAGCAGAGCCATCCTTTCAACGGCGCTTTCGTCGCCCCTGTAATGATCGTAGCGAAGACAAAGGCTGTCGCCGTAAGGGTTGCGAACCTTTAAGGCCTTCAGAGTCTCGTAAGGCTGCTGCCACTCTTCAAAGGGAAGAGAGGACAGACGGACCACCAGGCTCACATAGTCATCGACCTTTGTGCCGTCTGTGCCGGGAGCAAACAGCTCCAGGATCTCTCCGGTGCCGGTCCGAAGACCGCCTGCGATCACATAATCAACGAAATCCTTTTCATAGATCTCGTAAAGCTCGCTCATCCGTTCCTGCCAGGAAAATTCTCCGTCAAGATACTGCCATACCCGCTGGGGCAGGCGGTAGCTGGTATGAAAGAAGCCCAAAAGAGCCTCCTCTGCCTCCATGCGGGTGTCGATGCCCTGGCAGAAATCGTCGGCCAGAAGCTCCTTCCAGCAGTCTACCGAAAGGCGGCAGGGAAGGTCGTTATAGACAGCCTTGGCCTTGGCAAGCCAGCGCTGGCACGCGGTCTGCGGCTCGTTTTTCGCCTCGCCCTCATCGGCCAGGCGCAGGGCTTCTTCGTAGGCAGCCCGCAGCTGTTTGAACTGCTCCGGCTTTTCCTCCGGGTTCACCGTCTGCAGCTTGTCGCGGTAGGCGCGGGTGATGGCCTTTTTATCTTTTGTTTCGTCGATTCCAAGAATTGCCCAGATCATCGTTCGTCCTTTGCATGCGCATCCGAAAAATTACACAGATATCTGTATTATAGCATCGCACCCCGGTTCTGTCACAGAAAAACAGACCCCGAAGGCTTCGGGATCTGTCTCTTATGCTCGTTTATCGGTCCAGCTGATAGACCAGCATGGCTAAGGCGGCAAGGCCGGCCGTCTCGGTGCGCAGGATCCTCCTGCCCAGGCTGATGCGCTTCAGCTTTTCAGGGCGCTCATCGCAGGCTGCCATCTCTTCGGGGGAAATGCCCCCCTCCGGGCCGATGAGAAGACCCACCGTCTGGCCGGGCGCGATGTTCTGCAGGATCTGCCGGGTGGCGTCCATGCCCCGCTCGTTTTCGTAAGCGATCAGGGTGAGGTCCACCGTATTGCTGTCGCAGGTCTCCCGCAGAAATTCTTTAAAGGTGATGGGGTTTCGCACGGCGGGAACCAGGCTGCGCTTGCTCTGCTTTGCCGCGCTTTCTGCGATCAGCTGCCAGCGCTTCGTTTTGCCGTCGACTTTTTTATCGACGATCTTGACCACGCAGTTTTTCATCATGACGGGAACGATCTCGCAGGCGCCCAGCTCAACGGCTTTCTGGATGATCAGCTCCATCTTGTCGGATTTGGGAAGCCCCTGATAGAGGATGATATGCATCGGAAGCTCGGTGCCGTCCTCATCAAGGCGCAGGATCTGCGCGGTGACCTGCTGGGGCGTAATGGCGGTAATGGCGCAAAAGCAGGAAGCGCCGCTGCGGTCGCTGACGCGGATCTCATCACCGGGCTTCATGCGCAGCACCCGGCCGATATGGTTCACATCCGCTCCCAGAATGGTGACGGTGCTGCCCTCGATCTGCCCCGTTTCTACAAAAAACTGATGCATAGGCTTTCCTTCGCTTATTTGATTCCGATATATTCGTAGCCGGCATCCTCGATGGCTGCTTTCATAGCGGCTTCGTCAACGGGGGCACTCGTTTCGATAACGACCTGCTCTGCCTGAAAATCAGCGGTGGCCGATACGACGCCCTCCAGCTTTTCCAGGGCCTTCTTTACGTGGGCTTCGCAATGGGGGCACATCATGCCCTTTACATGAATGATCATCGGTTTGTTCTCCTTTTCTTCGATGGCCTCCTCCCGGTCAAAGACCTCCAGAAGAGGCTCCGGCCCGAGGGCATTTTTGACAGCCTTGTCGTTGCTGCTGTCGTACATTTTACACAGGTTGAGCCGCAGCGCATTGGATACGACGCAAAAGCTGGAAAGGCTCATGGCAGCTGCGCCGAACATGGGCTTTAAGGTCCAGCCGAACAGAGGGATCCAAAGACCTGCGGCAAGGGGTATTCCTATTATATTATAAAAGAATGCCCAGAACAGGTTTTCGTAAATATTTTTGATGACCGCGCGGCTTAAGCGGATGGCGGCTGCCGCATCGGACAGGCGGCTCTTTACCAGAACCACATCGGCGGCGTCGATGGCAACATCGGTTCCCGCGCCGATAGCGATGCCGATGTCGGCAGCAGTCAGAGCGGGGGCGTCGTTGATGCCGTCTCCCACCATGATGAC
>JABUTE010000137.1 GCA_021443825.1 Bacillota bacterium | reverse complement strand
CTTCTCTTGCTCACATCGCCGTTGCCGTTGCTCCAGAAGGGAACCTCTTCGAAGATGCGGTAATCTTCGGTGCGGGCCTTGGTTTCGTTGCCGGCCGTAGGAGCCTCTTCGTCGGTGAGCAGGTCGGTGAGAGCGCTGACCAGCCATCTCTTTTCTTCGCCGGGAAGAAATACGGGCATGCCGGAGCGGACCGGCAGAGTGCAGAATTTTACGGCCTCGCCGCCCTTGGGGCTGATGGCGTAATAATTGGTGGAGACACCCTTTTCGGCCTTTTCGCCGGCAAGGGTAAAGAGAATGGAGCCGCAGGGCATCCAGGTAAAATCAGCTACATTTCCCTTGGATGTCAGCTGATAGGTATTCGCCGTTTCATGATCGTATACCCAGATGTCGCTGACGTACTTATTGGCTTTCATGTCCGGCTGCTTGAGCAGCAGGGCAGTCATGGTGCCGTCGGGCGAGATTCTGGGGCTTGAGGGAAAACGGAATTCCATTAACGTTTCGGCCGTGATCTTTTTCATAAGATACCTCCAGTAATTGAAATAACGGGTCTTTATACTACCGGCTGATCATTTCGCAGACCACTCTTGCAAGAAGGGTTCTGGGAAGAATGACCGGCTTTCCGGTAATTTGGGAAAACATCTGCTTCATCTCTTTGGTGAAGCCGATGCAGTCCAGCACGATGAGATCGCCCCGGCCCCAGGCTGCGATCTGCTCTGCCACGGGGCGAAGCCCCTCGATCCCTCCGTAGGGAGAGCCGGCAAAGCATTTTACGCTCTTTACATAGGGAGCCCATTTGCTTTCGTTCTGAGAGACCTGCAGGGGCGACGGGGTCACCGTGATCAGGTCGGCATCGCCGGCGATGGCGGGAACCACGCCGTGAAGCAGCTTATCGGGGAAGATCATGGGAACATCTGCATGCAGGCTTTCGGGAAAGTGCCCGGTGCAGAAGATCATGATCAGACGAACGCCCTGCCTTTGCAGCTCGTCGATGGCCTGCTGCAGCCGTCCGATGATATGCTTTTCGGCAAAGGTGACCGAAGAGCCGTCGGTGAGCCGGGAGACCAGCACATAATCGCCCTCCTCCGGAGCAAAGGCTTCGATATCTTCGCGCGAAAGACCGTCCAGCCCGCCCTTTTCCAGCAGCTGCAGGTCTTCGGGAAAGATGTCCGTAATGTCGCAGGTAACGTCCACACGGGGTGCCTGGCCCACGGTGATCGCACCGATTTTGATCGTATCCATTCTGTGAAAAAAAGGCGGGGCAGATAGCCTCGCCTCATCCTTTCTTTTTTATTTTACATTGCCCAGGGTCTGCAGATGTGCCATGCTTCCGTATTTTTCCTGAAGCATTGCGAATTCATCCTGATCGTAGAAGGAGACTTCGCCCTTTCCGTAGTACTTGGCGACCTCCAGCATGTAGCGGGCAGCCTCTTCCACATCGGTAAAGTGAGATGCACCGGTGGCGCAGCCGGGAACTGCCGTTTCGGTGGTGATGGCAACGCCGACGCAGGGTGCATCGGTGGCGGTGCAGGGCTGCAGGATGCTGTTGAGATGATATACATCATTGCCGTAAGGAGTGATGTCCTGCATGCTCAGGGGGAATACATAGGGCAGCTTGCCGGTGGTTCTGCACATAACATCCAGCAGGTCTTCGGAAACGCGAAGGATCCAGCCCTGCTTTACGGTGTTGGAAATGGCGAAGCCGTTGGTATTGATGACACGGTTGCCCTTGGTGGTATCGACGATGAGGATGGCATCCAGCTCGGGGCTGACTTCTTCTTTATTGACCTGCGCCATGTTGACGGGAGAGCCCATAAAGGGAACCGGCTTATGGGGCTGGGTGGGAGCATGGGGGCAGATCTGGGTGGAGATGAAAACGTCGCCGTCCAGATAATCGCCCTTGACCTGCATGTCCAAAAGCTTGGACGCAACGGTCAGCGCGGTGAGAGCGCCGTCGCCGTCGGATACGAAGCCGGTCATTTCGGGGCGTGCGCCCAGGCCGCCCAGACGGCCCAGAATGCCTATGGTGGGAGCAGAGCCTCCGTTTGCCTTGCCGTTGGTGCCGGGAATGCGGATCTTGATCATATCTGTGGAACCCTTGGGCCCGACGAGGGGATAGACCTGCACATTGGCCTTGGGATTGACCGATTTCAGATAGGCTTCGACGGCGGCGCCGCTGGCGGTGCTGCTGTCGAGAATGTCAAAAAGTTCGATGACCTGTTTGATAAGCATAATGATTCTCCTGTTGCGTAATAACTGAGAGATACGTTTTCGGAACAAAGTCCATACACATTCATATTAAACGGGGCACTTCCGTTTGTCAAGAATCCTGCGGTGCAGCCCCCTGCAGCTCTAAATTTTATATAGTATCCACTTGCATTCCGTCATCATATACTTCAGCTGATAGCGCCGCTCGATGTCGTCGATCAGGCTCTGGCAGTCGTAGACCAGCGACCGGGCGCCGGCGATGGAGACCTGCTCGATGAGAATGATCTTGCCGACGGTGATCTCTCTGTTTTCGCCGCTGTCGTCGGTATAGCGGAATTTATAGGGAAGGGGCTTTTCGCCGCCCCGGAATATTACGATCGCATCGATGGGTCTTGCCACCAGCCTCATGCCTGTCACCTCCTGTCTGTGTCGTTCTGCCTTTATTGTAGCGAACATATGTTCTTTTTACAAGAGGGATTCCGCGAAAAAAACCTGCCCGAGGGCAGGCTGTACAAATATTTGCATAAATCAGGGCATGAGCTGCTTTTCCTTCAGGCTCACGTAGCGGCCGTCTCCGATGAGGATATGATCGACCACCCGGATCCCCAGCACCTCTCCCGCCTGACACAGCGCTTTGGTGGTGGCGATGTCCGCAGGGCTGGGGGTCGGATCTCCGCTGGGATGATTGTGCATCAGCAGCACCGAATAGGCGC
>JABUTE010000225.1 GCA_021443825.1 Bacillota bacterium | reverse complement strand
CCTGTCTTGGCATCGATCACCAGCGCAAAGGCATGACCGCCCCGCCGCACCAGTGCCAGCAGGTTCTCTTCGTTTTCCGATACCTCCACCTGTAAAACCGTATCCTCCGGATCCAGCGAATAAAAGACGCGCAGCTGATCGGACAGAATGCCCCATACCGGACGGGTCCCGCCGCTGCGCAGCTCCTCGTATCCGGTGATGCCGGTGGGAAGGATATAGATGCCGTAGCCTCCCGGAATCAGCCCGGTATCGACCGTATTTCCGAAGCTGGTGCGGTTATCGAACCACAAAAAACAGTTGTCCTTTGCAAATACCCCGGACCCGGAAAAATCATACCGCTCCGTAAGCAAAGGCTCCGCTTCCTGGCCGAAAGCTTCATAGCATTGAAGAAAATTTCCGGCCGCATCCTTTTCTACGGCAAGATACATGCATTGCTGCGGCAGAACGGGGATGCGGAAAAACGCTTCCAGATCCCGGAGGACCTGCTTTGTTTGCGGATCGAGCAACTCATCCTCCGTCAAGGAAAGACCGGCCATATAAACATCGACATTCTCGCTGTAGACCTCCCACATGATGGGATAGTGGTCCAGATATTCCTTCAGGAGTACCTGCTCTGTACGGCTTTCTCCGGCCGGCGTCCTGTCAAAGATGGCTTTTGCGATGCTTCCTTCCTTTCCCATGGCCATCTCGCTGTTCATCTGCATCGAAGCAAGGGTGCAGAGCTCCGAATACAGGCGGGCTCCATAGGTAACGGCCTGCCGGCTTTGCATATCCTGCCTCCAAAGATCCTCGCCGGTCTCTTCCAGAAGGGTCTCGCGGCGGCAGCTGCCCTCAGCAAATTGCAGACTGCTGGTCCAACGCATATTTTTTCCAAGGCGAAGGGTACGAGTCAGAAGCAGACCCTCTGCCGCAGACAGGTCGCCATAGATGCCATGCTCCGTATATTGCAGCTGCTCCTGCGGGGCGGCCAGAGCGGTCACCAGATATGAGGCACTCAAAGACAGCACCAGCAGCAGCCCGGCTGTGATCGCCAATGCTTTTTTCATGGTCTACTCCTCCTCCGTCATATTGGAAAGGGCCTTCGCCACCCGGCCCGGCTCATAGCCGTAGCTGGTCTTCACATAGTCCACAAGGCTGATTCCCTGCTCGGCCAGCTCCTCCGTCTTTACGTCGCCGATAACACTGCCGTTTCGGATCAGAACAGCCCGGTCGATAAACCCGCTGACCTCCTCGATCAGATGCGTCGAAAGGATCACCGTTTCGCCGGGCTGCAGAATGCCCAGCAGCACCTTGTAAAAATCCTCTCTGTTGAACAGGTCGTTTCCGGCAAAGGGCTCATCCATCAGAATGTAGTCGGCCCCCTGCGACAGGGCCAGGATCACCTCGAACTGGTTCTTTTGGCCGGCAGAAAAGCTTCGGATCGGCTTGTTATGGGGAAGCCGGAAGAACTCCATCAGCCCGTCGAACCGCTTTTCGTTGAACCGCTCGAAATGATCTTTGAAAAAGTCCTTATGGCCGGCCGCCGTAAGCCCGGGAAAGAAGCTGTGCTCCGCAGTAGCAAAAGAAAGCCTGGCGATGTTCTTTCGGGTGATGGGCTCGCCATCCAGGGTCACCTGCCCGTCGTAGCGCAGCAGATCCAGGATCACCTTCATCAAAGTGGTCTTTCCTGCTCCGTTTTCGCCGAACAGACCGACGATCTCGCCCGGGCCGACGGTCAGGTTCACATTGCTTAAGGCCGATTTGCTTCCGTATTTTTTATAGACATGCTCGATGCGGATCATAAGAATATCCTCCAAAGCTGCAGCTGCATAGACGGGGGAAGGCACTCCGCGGGAGTGCGAAGATAATAGTACGCCAGGTCGATCCCGATGAGAAGAAAGGCGATGAGAACGGCGGCCGCCGAAAACAGCAGCGGCAGTGCCCAGCAGCGGATGTGAAGCTCTTTGGAGGCCGAAAGCCGCTTCATCAGATAGATGCTTTTCGTCTCCTCAGTAAACATCCGGTAGTTGCGCACCACATTGGCCGCCTGTGCGATCACCGTCACGGTAAAGCCTGCCATGGAATGGTGCAGGACCTCACCTGCAGGCAGCATTACCGCCCCGGAGCGAAGGGTCGTATGATCATAGGCTGTTTCAAAAAGCCTGCCGAAGGCAGTTTCGTAGCGGATCAGAAACAGACCTGAAAGAAACCAGGCAAGAAACACCAGCAGGCCGAAGGACCGCAGATCTGCTCCAAGATCTGCGCCCGGCGGAGCGAGCTTTTTAAGCTTTTCCGTCATCGCTGGGCCTCCTTCGGTAGCCGTGGTGAGCACTGACCATGGCAATGATCAGAGAGGTTGCGGATAAGATCACGATCAGCCCGGGATAGCCGTACTTGACTTCTCCTGCCGCTCTGCAAAAATCTGCGGCGATATATGCCACAACCAGGATCACAACGCCGCTGAAACGGGCCTTGTTTCGCTGATCGAAGGTTCCGCAGGCTCCGGCGATGCCGGCACAAATGATATACAGCCCGTTGCGCTGCCACAGCGACACATCCTTTAAGGGGATCAGCCCATGCAGGAACTCGCTGCGGTAAAGCGAAACGACGATGCCCTGCAGTCCGCCGCCATAGCCCGGCTGCCGGCGGTACAGCTCTGCCAGCAGGCAGACGGTCACGATCTCTGCCCCATATAAAAGGGCATACATCATGGCTCCCGACAGGGCGTCCAGCAATATCACCGCCCGCTCGCACACCTGCAGGCGGCAAAGAAGATACTCCGATTTCGTTTTGCTTTTCACCGGTAAGATACAACAGAAGACCACAGCCCCGTAGGCTGCGGCAAAGCTGCAGCCCAAAAGCAGGGGCGCCCTTCCGCCCTCAAAGGAAGCGTCGCCGACGCAGCCAAAAGCGTAATAGCCTGCGACCACCGTTCTGGCGAGCGTGGCGTGC
>JABUTE010000078.1 GCA_021443825.1 Bacillota bacterium | reverse complement strand
CGTGTCCGAGCCCGGCAGCGACAACAGCTGGACCTGGGTCGGCGGAACGCCCCAGGAGCCTTCCGTAGAGCCGGAGCAGCCCCCCGTTGATCCGCAGGAGCCTCCCGTAGATCCCGAGGAGCCTCCCGTAGAACCCGAAAATCCCCCCGTTGAACCGGAAGAACCTCCTGTGACCGAGATCCCCGAATGGTATGAGGGTCTTGTTCGCATGAAGGGCGATCAGACCTGGCACAACGGCGTGCTTTACGAAGCCAAGTGGTGGACTATTTCCGAGCCCGGCAGCGACAGCAGCTGGAAGGTGGCCGGCGAAGATCCCCAGGAGCCTTCGGTGGAACCGGAGCAGCCCCCCGTTGATCCGCAGGAACCGCCCGTTGAGCCTGAAGAACCGCCCGTTGAGCCGGAAGAACCGCCCGTTGAACCTGAGAATCCTCCCGTAGAGCCGGAAGAACCTCCCGTTACCGAGATCCCCGAATGGTATGAGGGTCTTGTTCGCGTAAAGGGTGAGCAGACCTGGCATAACGGGGTGCTTTACGAAGCAAAATGGTGGACCACCTCTGAGCCCGGCAGCGACAGCAGCTGGAAGCTGGCCGGCGAAGAAGACGAAGAGCCTTCGGTCGGTCCCACCCCCTCCTGGGGCACTACTACCGTCTACAGCGACTATACCGTCAGCGAGACCCTGGTTGCAGAGGGTGCCGACGAGCATGTGGTGGTCGGCTATTTGCCCACCTACCGCGCTTCCTTTGAAAGCAGCGTCGACTGGGCCGCTCTGACCCACGTCATCTATTCCTTCGGCTCCCCCAACGGCGTCGACGGCCTGCAGCCTCTGGAAAATCCCCAGCTGGCCCGCACCATGGTCGCCCACGGTCATGCCAACAATGTAAAGGTGCTCTTCGGCGTCGGCGGCTGGGCGGATAACTTCAGCGGCGTGCTGGAAAACGTCTTTTATGAAGGCACTGCTACTGTCGCGCAGATCGAATCTCTCACCGACGATATCGTTCAGATCGTAGAAGACTTCGGCTTCGACGGCGTCGACATCGACTGGGAGCATCCCCGCATCAGCTCCGATTCCTATCAGAGATACGAGGCCTTTATGATCCGGCTGCGCGAAAAGCTGGGCCCTGATAGGATCCTGACCAGCGCTGTTCTGCCCGGCGTCGATACCCTGGGCGGCATCTACATCGACGGCGAGGCTCATACCCCTAACGTCATGGCAGTATGCAACTGGTTCAATGTCATGGCTTATGAAGCGCAAAGCACCATGGAATACAGCCAGCGCTGCATCAACTACTGGTGCGGCAATCGCCAGATGCCTCTTAATAAGGTTGTTCTGGGCGCACCCTTCTACAGTCAGGGCAGCTATGCTCTCACCTATGCAGAGCTGCTGGCCCAGTATCCCGAAGCTGCCGTCAGCGATATGGAAGGCACCAATTACTATCACAACTGCCCGCAGACCCTGTACGACAAGACCACCTGGGCGCTGGAATACGGCCTTGCAGGCATGATGGTATGGGAGATCGGCCAGGATATCGCCGATCCTCAGGACAGCCTGATCCGTGCCATCTACAATGCCAAGTGCGACTTTGAGGGCGTAGAGCCGGTTCCCTTCATCCAGATGAGCGATGAGCCCGTTCCCGGAGCCAACGATCCCTACGAGTGGAGCTCCGCGGCGTTTTATGTCGAAGGCAACCGGGTCCTTTACAACGGCGCGGTCTACGAGGCCAACTGGTGGACCAACTCCGTGCCCGGCTCCGATGCCAGCTGGACCTGGATCAGCGGCACCCCCCAGGAGACTCCCTCCGAGCCTTCGGTAGAGCCGCAGGAACCCGGCAACGAGCCGGAGGTTCCTTCCGTTGAACCTGAGCAGCCCGGTGAGGTGGAGATCCCCGAATGGTATGAGGGTCTCGTGCGCATGGGCGGCGAGCAGACCTGGTATAACGGTCAGCTCTATCAGGCCAAGTGGTGGACCATCTCCGTGCCCGGCTCCGACAGCAGCTGGATGCTGGTAGCCGAATAAGCAGCCGGGTTTTCAGGCTGCGGCCGGTTTGATGCCGACAAGCAAACAATCGGCAGCTGTGAATGCTGCAGCCTGATGCCGGCAAGCGAATAAGCAGAAGCTGTGAATGCTGCAGCCGGTTTGATTCCGGCAAGCAGACAATCGGCAGCAGTGAATGCTGCAGCCGGCTTGATGCCGACAGCGCAATGTTCCGTACAAGCAAAACAATGCGGCGTGTACCCTGACCGGTATGCGCCGCATTTTTATTTGGGATAAAACTGCGCCTCGAAGAGGATGGCGCCTGCATGGCAGTGAGTAGTGTTGTCTGGCTGGCGAGGGGCGCAAGGGCTGTTGAAGGATCTTGTCGAAGGCGTGAACGTGAAAATTTAGAGCATATCTCGATTCTTCATTGAAAGAAATGCTGTAAATTAGGTATAATAAAATGTTCGCAATTTTTAGAAAAGGAGATCTCTTATGGATAAATTGATCAAACTGGCATTGCTGGTCGCCCTGTTTTTTATGGGCTGGGGCTTTTTCGATCTTTTCAGAAGCTTTATGTTCGGGCTGCAGGCCGAAAGCAACGGCGCGCAGATGACCGCCGATCTGGTAAATTCGACCCTGCTGTCTGCCGTCGTAAAGGCCTCCATCGGCGGCTTCATCGGCTCGCTGGTACTGGCTGCTACAAGAAAGAAATAGCAGGGCCCTACGGCAAGGGCGGACCCGGGACCGGCTTCGCGCAGGCCTACGAGCCGGCAGGAAACAAGTGGAACCCTTTGTGGGAGCACTGACTCGGCTGGTGTGTTTTGCGAAATTGGAGCTGGGGTGCCTTCACAAAGCCGCGTTCGCTTCACCGTGAGCTCCATCGGCTCCCGTCCTTGCTTCGCGGGCGTTTTCGAAACTCGCTTGCAGCCTGTGATCGCATCCGCGATCAGAAGAAGGC
>JABUTE010000158.1 GCA_021443825.1 Bacillota bacterium | reverse complement strand
CGGGGCTCCTTCGATGAAGAAGAGCGCAGATCCTGCTACGACCGGGTGCAGCAGATCCTGTTCGATACCGGAGCCTATCTGCCCATCTGTACGGGAACCTCTTATTTTGCGGTGAAAAAGGGCGTCAGCGGCATCGAGTATTACCCGACGGCCATGCACGATTTTTCCTATATCGTCTATCAGCTGACGGAATAAGAGCCAAAGGCCCGCAGACCCGATCAAACACCCAAGCATGAGAACGCGCATTCCAAAACCGGGATGCGCGTTTTGTATGCTCCATCGCCGCAGACTTGCATCGCCGGACAACGAGATCTTTATTTCGCTGACTTGTATAAAAATATAGAATGCACAAATATTCCTGTTTTTAATAGCTATATCACAAAATTATTCCATCTATTTTGTGCCTCTGACCATGGTACCCCTTTGACAACATAAAAAAAGCATGTATAATTATTTTTATTAGCAAGTGTACTTTTTTTATATTTACAAAGGAGAAATAGTATGAAAAAGTATTTATCATTGATGTTAAGCGTTCTGCTGGTACTGTCTATGCTGGCAGGCTGCGGATCCAAGACCGAGACGTCCGCACCTGCGACCACTACGCCCGCAGATCCCTCGACTCCGGCAGCTCCCACCCAGGCTCCTGCCGATGCAAAGTTCAAGGATGATATCATCATCGGTATCTCCGGAAAGATCGTTGCACTGGATCCCCAGGAAAACTCCAATACCCAGCACAACTACTACTTCCGCTGCGTATTCGACACCCCCATGGATTTCAACAACCAGACTGCTGAGATCGAACCCAATATCTGCACCGAGTGGAGCACTGACGATGCCAAGACCTGGAACTTCACCCTCCGCGATGATGTATACTTCCACAACGGCGAAAAGCTGACTCCGGAAGATATCTATTATTCCTTCATCACCAGAGGCCCCGAGACTTCCTCCACCTCCTCTCTTTCCAAGTACATGGAAAGCATGGAGATCAAGGATGATACCCATTTCTCCATCACGCTGGTCAACCCCAATGTTGACTTCCCCTATCTGCTGACCCTGCCCACCGCTTCCATCATCTGCAAGAAGGCAGTAGAAGCCGGCGATAAGGATGCTCTTGGCATCGGCACCGGTCCGTACAGGCTGGATTCCTACGAATTCGGTGATTACCTGAAGATGGTAAGAAACGACGAATTCTGGGGCGAAAAGGCAAAGGCAAAGTCCATCACTCTGCGCTATATGCCCGAAAACTCCGCAAGACTGGTTGCTCTGGAGACCGGCGAGATCGACGTCTGCCAGGATCCCGACACCAACGAGCTGTCTCATGTAACCGACAACAAGGATCTGGAGCTGCAGTCCTATACCTCTTCCTCCATCCAGTATCTGGCCATGAACTGCGAATCCGGCATCTTCACCAACCAGAATCTGCGTCTTGCTGTCTGCTACGGTGTTGACTGCGAAGAGCTGATCGACGTCACCTATAACGGCGATGCTATGAAGTGCGCCTCCACCTGGGGCTGGAACGAATACGGCTACAACGGCGGCGGCATCACCGAATATACCTACGATCCCGAAAAGGCCAAGGAATACCTGAAGATGGAAGGCTATGACGAAAACAACCGCTTCAAGTTCGACCTTGCCGTATCCTCCGGTACCAGAAAGACCATGGGCGAGCTGATCCAGGCGCAGATGAAGAAGATCAACGTCGACGTAACGATCAGCGAATACGACACCGCAGGTCTTTCCCAGATGACCACCAACGGTGAACACGAAGCCGCTATGTACGGCTGCGGCACCAACGTATTCGGTGATGATATCGCAAGACTCATCGACTCCTCCACCGGTGTCAACAAGTCCCATTATCACAACGAACAGGTACACGAACTGATGATCTCTGCCGCTGCCGAGCTGGACGACACCAAGCGTAAGTCCATGTACGGCGAAGTTCAGCAGATCCTGTTCGATACCGGCGCTTACCTGCCCGTATGCTGCGCAACTTCCTACTTCGCAGTTAAGAAGGGCATCGGCGGCATCGATTACTATCCCACCTCTCACCACGACTTCTCCGAAATGTATTTCGTAGAGCAGTAACGGGTGAAAGCGTCCATATCGATCTGATCTGATATGTTGGGGTGCTGCGGACCGGGCGGCCCGCGGCACCCTGCCTTTTCCTGTTTGCCCGAAACGGCAGAACCTCTGTATTCCGCGAAAGGAATCGATAACCATGTATCGTTATATTCTCAAACGATTGATTTTGCTGATACCGGTGCTATTGGGTGTATCCATGCTGGTCTACTGCATCCTGGATCTGACGCCGGGCGATGCCGCCGACATTCTTGCACCCGATGACGCGACTCTGGAAGAAAAAGAAGCACTGCGCGAGGAAATGGGTCTAAACAGGCCTGTTCTTGTCCGTTATGCCGAATATATGTGGAATCTGCTTCACGGAGATCTGGGAGAATCGTATCTGTCACCGGTCTCTGTCTGGGATGCGTTCCTGCAGAAGGCTCCCAAAACGCTGCTGCTGGGCTTTGCTTCGGTGGTCGTTTCCGTCGGCTTATCTCTTCCGCTGGGTATCTATGCAGCCCAGCACCGGGGCAGCTGGAAGGACGCTCTTTCCATGATCCTGGCCATTCTGGGCTTATCCATGCCCAACTTCTGGCTGGGCCTGCTGCTCATGCTCTTATTTGCATTAAAGCTTGGCTGGCTTCCCTCCGGCGGCGCCGATCAGGGCTTTCTGTCGCTGATCTTGCCTGCCATCACCATCGGCACCGGCATGATGGCGACCTTAACAAGAACCACCCGTTCCTCCATGCTGGATGTTATCCGTCAGGATTATCTGCGCACGGCAAGAGCCAAGGGTGTTCCCGAAAAGGTGGTCATCCGCAAGCATGCATTGAAAAACGCACTGATTCCCATCATCACCATCATCGGCACCCAG
>JABUTE010000299.1 GCA_021443825.1 Bacillota bacterium | reverse complement strand
CCTTCTTCTACGGGCATGCCGGCAGCAGCAAAGGGAATATGGTCGCCCTCGCAAAGGGCGTTGCCCAGATCTTCGAGAGTCTTGTATTCTCCGCTGTTCACCTTATCGGTAAAGTGAGCCATGATGATCTCGCCCAGGGCGGCATCTTCGGCCAGAGCCTCTACAGCAGATGCGGGAGCCTCGGGAACGGGTTCTTCTTTCTTTGCGCAGGCTGCCATGGCAAGAACCACGGAAACAGCCAGTATGATTGCGAGAATCTTTTTCATTTTTTCCTCCTTGATGTTATTACTATCATTATACAGGATCCCCTTTTCTTTTCAACCCGCAAAGAGATGCCGGGCAAAGCGGGCAGAGCCTTCTTGTTATATAGTCTGAAAAGGCCCGTTTTTTTCAATTTCTTTTCCGTTTTTCGGTTTTATTATATAATTAAACTATATCGGCCTTTATGTACGAAAGCGAGCAACCATGAAAAACAATCGACTGACTGCCGCTCTTCTTCTATTTGCGGCTGCCTGCATCGCCATCGGTCTGCTGAACCATCAGCCGGCCCAGGTGTTGATGAAGGCGGTCACCATCTGTCTGGAGTGTGTCGGCATTGGATAACAAAAAACGAACCGCCCTGCAGGCTGCAGCCGCCCTGGTGCAGAATGCAGATCTGAAAGGCCTTTTTACGGGATCGATCTATAAGGGACCGCTGAAAAGCGTCTGTGTTCCGGGGCTCAATTGCTATTCCTGCCCGGGCGCCATCGGTTCCTGCCCGGTAGGAGCGCTGCAAAACAGCTTATCATCCCTTTCTTTTCGGCTGCCCTATTACGTGCTGGGACTGCTGCTTTTTTTCGCGTCGCTGATGGGCCGGCTGGTCTGCGGGTTTCTGTGCCCCTTCGGCCTTTTGCAGGACCTGCTCCACAGGCTTTCTTTTCCCAAAAAGATCCGCACCTTCAAAGGGGATATGGCCCTGCGTAAGGTCAAATACGCAGTGCTTTTGTTCTTCGTGATCCTTTTGCCTCTCACCGTTAAGCTGACACCCTTTTTCTGCAAATATCTCTGCCCCTCGGGCACCCTTTCGGGCATTCTCCTCGCCCTGTCGGATACGACCCTGTTTTCTCTTATGGGCAGCCGCTTTGCATGGAAAGCCTTTATTTTGGCCGCCGTTCTGCTGCTGAGCCTTCTGCTGCACCGTCCGTTTTGCAAATACCTCTGTCCGCTGGGCGCCTTCTACGGGCTGTTCAACAAGGTTTCCCTGTTTCGCATTTTGCAGGATCCCCAAAGCTGCATCGGCTGCGGCGCCTGCGCACGGGTCTGCGAAATGGGCATAGATCCTTCCAAAACCCCCAACCACACCGAATGCATCCGCTGCACCGCCTGCATTACTGCCTGTTCCCAAAAAGCCCTTCGCCTTGGCATCGAAAAGGGCAACAAAAAACAGAGCACATAGTGTGCTCTGTCGTTTGTGTTGGGCTGTTTCATTTACCATCCGAACCAGGACAGAATAATGTCGAGCCAGCTGCTAGCCTGCAAAAACATATTTGAATCTCCTTTCTTTTTTTACAACAAAGGATAGGCCAACCGTTAGTCGGTAATATAAGGTCATTGTCTGCCGGCAGACAGACCGTTTAAATGGTATTCCGCATCGTCGTCCATAATGGAAAGCATCGCCTGTACCGGCCCCGGACTGAACTGGGTCCCGATGCCCTTTTCCAGCTCATCCCGTACCTGTTCCTGCTCTAAAAGCCTTCGGTAAGGCCGGTTGGAGCTCATGGCATCATAGGCATCGGCAACGGAAATGATCTGTGCGATATAAGGGATCTCTTCGCCGATCAGACCTTCCGGATACCCCTTGCCATCCCAGCGCTCGTGATGATAATTGGCTCCCTGGTAAAGATAAGGAAGCTCCTCGATCCCCTTCAGAATGATGCCCCCCTTGATGGGATGACGCATGATCTGCGCATATTCTTCTTTGGTAAGAGCCGACGGCTTATTGATGATGGCATCGGGCACTGCGATCTTTCCGATATCGTGAAGAAGCGCGGCTCTGTGGATCCGCTCCACCTCTTCTTCGGGAAGCTGCAGCTGCTGGGCGATCATTTTAGAATAAAGAGCGACCCGTGCGGAATGACCGATGGTATATTCGTCCTTTGCTTCGATGGTGGCGACCAGCGCCTTGAGCATATCGAAGGTAAGGCGCTTTTTGCTTTCTGTGGCAGCGATCAGCTCTGCGTTGCTTTCGTTGGTCAGCTCCACCTGGCGAATGACCCGGCAGGTCATATTGGTGCTGAGAAACAGGGTCATCAGGACCAGATAGCCGAACAGGGTCATATAGGCATAGAACGGCGCGTCGTCCTGAATGAGCAGCGGATTCTGGGTGCTGATCACCGTGATGATCAGACGAAGCACCATCAGCACCTCAGATACCATAGGCAGGATCAGCATAAAGCGATAAAAATACTGCCTGGACTGGAAGATCTCTGCCAAAGGAAGCGCGATATAGCGATAGATCAGCAGCGAGACCAGAATCGGGATCAATACCGAAAAGAACAGGGCATTGAAAATGGATTCATAGGTCAGGGTGAACACCATGCCCGTCATATAATAGCCGGTATAGACGAAAAAGCGCATGCGCCTCTCATTCTGATCGCCGTGGGAAGAATACAGCCAGGCGAAGAAGAAGGAGATCAGCAAGGCGACCACATCGCCGTAGGAGACCATCAGCGCATAGGTATCTGCCGAGATGGTAGACCGAAGCATGGTAGACAGCACTCCGTAAATGACGATGGAGTATATATAAACGAAAAACGGCGAAATGAACAGATAGCGAAGCATCTCACCCGCTTTCATATCAGGTTTGAATATTACTTCAGTACCTGTGTCTTCCCGGTCGTAACAGCCATATCCGTTAACACATCCAGATCATCCATCATCGTTCTTGCCAGGGCAATTTCACA
>JABUTE010000231.1 GCA_021443825.1 Bacillota bacterium | reverse complement strand
ACCATGGGGATCGCCTGCGGCGCAGGCTTTTATCTTTGCGCCTTTACGGCAGCCGCCGTCATCTATGTTACCACGGTGGGGCTTCCCTCGCTGGAGCAGAGCCACAAGCAGAACAGCCGCTTTTATCTGGAGCTGTCTGACATGACCCAGACCAACCGGGTCATCGCCGAGATCCATAAGCTTTTCAAAGGCTGCCACGACTTCGACCTGCACACGTCAAAGTGCGGGCAGTGCGGCTACATCGGCCTTTCGGTCAATATTCCTCTGCGGAATATGACCGGCAGCGAGGTGGTCGAGATCCTGCTGTCGCTGGAGGGCGTCATCATCGCCATGGAAGATTAGACAGGCAGTAAACTGCAAAAAGAAATAAGGCAGAGCTTCTTACGAAGCCCTGCCTTTTGTTTTGTCGGTTTTCTTTTCTACTTTTCGTAATCGTAGAGCATGTTGAACAGCAGCTTAAAGGTGCCGGTGGTCTGGGCTCTGTTCTGAACGCCCATGCCGTAGAGCACCACCTCGCCCTCGCCCAGCCTGCAGCGCATCATGGCAGCCTTGCCTGCGATCAGCTCTTCGCCGGTCAGCAGACCACCCTTCAGCACGTTCTTATCGGCAAGGGAAACGACGGTCTTGTAATCCTCTGCGTGGAACATATCGGCAACCTGGAATACGGGAGCCGTCCAGTGGAAGATGAGAGAATCCTTCTGCATGCCCCAGGCGGCGCTGTCTTTGTTGTCGACGACGGCCCGCAGGGTGGAGCCGTTGGTGTTGTACTGGGTGAGGGGCAGACCCTTGACCACATTCTTCACCTTCAGGCCCAGGTAATCGATGGCGAAATCGCAGCTCTTGTTGAGGCACAGCAATCTTCCGCCTCGTTCGACAAATTCCTTGATCTTCGCAACGCCTTCCATGCCGAAGCCGCTGTGGTAGGCGGGAGGCTGAGGTCCGACCCAGTTGAGATACATCTTGACGGAAGGATCTCCCTTGACATTGTCGGGTCCCAGCAGAATGGGGCTCTGGTCGCTGGGCAGGATCAGCACGTCGATATCGTTCAGGCCGTCCAGAACGTCCTTATCCATGACGGTGGCATAGGCGAAGTCGAAGTTCTCCAGCACCAGTCTGGTCCAGCCCTCGTCGGCGTTGCCGTTGTAATATCTCTGGTAGACGCCTACCTTCAGGGGCTTGACCTGGGTCATCTCGGGGGCTTCGTCTACGGGAGTGGGGAAGCAGTCCGCCTCGGTGAGGATCTCCTTCAGCTGGGCTTCATCGCCTTCCACATAGAAGCTGTGCCACGGGCAGCTGTTCTTGCGGTAGACCTTGATGCCGGCGTTGAGCAGCTGGTTGACGGCTCTGTAGCTGGAATTGTGTCTTGCGGTGAGCATGAACTTATTGCCTGCGGGAACCGGCTCCTCTTCGATCTCGGCGACGATCTCAAACTCGCCCTCGAACTTCTGCATAGCGGGAATGCAGTTGATGTTCATATATTCGGCGACGGCGTCGGTAGCGGCGTCGAAGGAAACGTGAGCGCCCTGCTTGTTGCGGGTCCACTGGTTGTCCACATGCTTGTACTCGCTCAGCAGGTTCATGATGACGCCCATCTTGGGCTGGGCCAGGAAGACGACGAAGGTGCCTTCGGGATAGGTGGCTGCGCCGACGGTAAAGGGCTTTACGGCTCTCTTTACTTCGATGTTCTGCTCGCGGAGCATCCAGATCAGGTGCAGCAGCTCGCTCTTATCGTGCTGCTGGGGGATGATGAAGGCATATTCCTTGCTCTCTTCGCCGCGCTGTGTCTGGTTGAGGGCCTTCTTTGCCATGTTGCGCAGGATCATCTCGCGATTCTTTGCCATGGTATCCAGCAGGCCGTAGGCTGCGTGATACTGACGGTCGGTGATGCCCTTTAAGGTCCACCAGCCGCCCTTCCAGGGTGCGGTGAAGTTGGTCTGGGCCTCGTAGGCCGGCTGGGTGATGTCGTTGTCGCCCTCCAGCTGGGTCGGGTCGATGTACTTGGGGCTTGCCAGCTTGCAGTTGGCCGATTCCGTGAGCATGCCGGCGATGTTGTGGGAGTTGACGATCCAGTGATAGCCGTAGTGGCCCCAGCTGGGGAACTTGGCACCGGTAGAAACGCCGTCCAGGCCCTGGGATTCCATATGATAGGCCATGCCCGCGCCGTACAGGTTCAGCTCTCTCCATACGAGAGGATCGGTGTAGGGGCGCAGAGGGTTGGTGTAGGGAGCGATGTTGATCCTTGCGCCGTAGCTGCCCTGGTGATGGTGGTCCTGATAGCTCTGGGGCATCCACTGATGGAACAGGATGTCGCCCATGTAGCGGGATTCGACGATGTTGTGAGCGAAGGCGTCGCGGTTGTTGTCGTGGCCGGTGTACTTGTGATAGAGCATGGGGTTGTTGCAGCCCTCATACTCGGTATCCTTATTTTCGTAGTACCAGTCGGTGAGCATGATCTGGCCGTCGGGATTGAAGCAGGGAACCATGACGAATACCACGTTGTTTAAGATATTCAGCAGCTGTTCGTCATTTCCGGTGACCATGTCGTAGGCCAGGTTGACCGACATCTGGGTGCCGCCGATCTCGATGGCATGAAGAGACATGCTCTGTACCGATACGGCCTTGCCCTTCTTGACCAGCGCTTCGATCTCATCGCAGGAAAGACCGCGGGGATCGGCCAGCTTCATGCTGGTCTGCCGGATCTCTTCCAGGTTCTGCATATTTTCTTCTGAGGTGATGATGACCTGCAGGAAGGGCCAGCCCTCCGTGCTGGGACCCATATCGATGACCTTGATACGGTCGGATGCTTCATCCAGCATTCTAAAGTATTCAACGATCATGTCCCATCTTGCCATTTCTCTGTCGTCTCCGGGGGTGAAGCCGAAGAATTCCTTTGGGGTCTTGATTACACTCATGTTTAATACCTCTGTATTTCTTTGTTTTAACGATGCAATACGGGTTG
>JABUTE010000125.1 GCA_021443825.1 Bacillota bacterium | reverse complement strand
TCGGTCTTGACCCAGCGGGCGACGGTGTAATCCAGGCTGTTCATACGGACCGGCGCGTTGTACTCGTTCTCAAGACGGTATTGGAAGACTTCGATCTGCAGCTGCCCGACGGCGCCGATGACCGTTTCGTTGTATTCGTTGTGATAGACCTGGATGGCGCCCTCCTGGGCCAGCTGCTGCACTCCCTTTTGGAACTGCTTCGCCTTCATGGTATCTTTGGGCAGCACCAGATCGAAGATCTCGGGGGGGAAGGTGGGCAGAGGCTCAAACTCGAAGCGGGTCTTTCCGGTATAGAGGGTATCGCCGATCATGAAGTTTCCGGTGTCGTAGATGCCGATCACATCGCCGGCCATGGCCGTTTCCACATTGGCCCGCTCGTTGGCCATCAGCTGGGTCGACTGGGCCAGCTTGATGGGCTTGCCCGTTCTTGCCAGGTTGACGGTCATGCCCCGTTCAAACTCGCCGGAGCAGATGCGGATAAAGGCAAGCCGGTCTCGGTGGGCAGGGTTCATGTTGGCCTGGATCTTGAAAACGAAGCCGGAGAACATGTCGGAAAGGGGATCGACCGGTTCGCCTTCGGCTGTCTTTCTGGCGCCGGGGGCGGGAGACAGCTGCAGGAAGTGCTCCAGGAAGGTTGTGACACCGAAATCGGCCAGGGCGGAGCCGAAGAAGACGGGGGTCAGGTCGCCGGAAAGCACGGCTTCCTCATCCATGGGATAGCCGGCGCCCTCTAAAAGCTCGATGCCCTCTCGCAGGTCGCGCAGGTTGTTCTGGGTCAGGATATCGTTCAGCTCGTCTCCGTAGACGCCCTGCTCGCCCAGGGTGATGGTCTTTTTTTCTTTAAACAGATAGACCGTGTTTTCGGGAATGCTGTAGATGCCCTGAAAATTAAGGCCGGAGCCGATGGGCCAGTTCATCACGGTGGCGGGCATGCCCAGCACGTCTTCCAGCTCGGAGATCAGCTCCAGAGGATCCTTGGCTTCCCGGTCCAGCTTGTTCATGAAGGTGAAGATGGGAATGCCTCTCATTTTGCATACGGCAAACAACTTCTTTGTCTGAGTCTCGATACCCTTTGCGGCGTCGATGACCATGACGGCGCTGTCCACCGAGGTGAGAATGCGGTAGGTATCTTCGCCGAAGTCGTTATGACCCGGGGTATCCATGATGGAGATGACCTTGCCGTCGTAATCGAACTGCATGACCGACGAGGTGACAGAGATGCCTCTTTGCTTTTCGATCTCCATCCAGTCGGAGGTGGCGAACTTGGAATTTTTTCTTGCTTTTACGGTTCCCGCCTGGTGGATGGCGCCGCCGTGGAGCAGCAGCTTTTCGGTAAGGGTGGTCTTACCGGCGTCCGGGTGGGAAATGATGCCGAAGATCCGCCTTTTGGAAAGTTCGGCCTGCATCTGGGATGTATTCATAGCGGTAATATTCCTATTCTCATATGTGCTTTAAAAATCGAACCAAAGAATTATACCATAAAATCAGCCTTGCACAATCTATAATCTTTAGCGTATTATTATAGTAAATAATGCAGAAGTATACCTTTTTTGGGCAGGAGATAGAATATGAGATGTCCCTATTGTGATTTTCCCGATTCCAAGGTCATCGATTCCCGTCCGGCAGAAGACGGAAGAGCCATTCGAAGACGAAGAGAATGCATCCACTGCGGACGGCGTTTCACCACCTACGAAAAGGCGGAAGAGCAGCTCTTTATGGTCATCAAGAAAGACGGCAGCCGGGAGATGTTCGACCGCAGCAAGATCCTCAACGGAATCATCAAGGCCTGCGAAAAGCGGCCGGTATCCAGAGAGCAGATCGACGAATGCGTCAACGATATCGAGCGAATCCTGAACAATACCATGGAAAAAGAGATCAGCAGCTCCTTTATCGGCGATCTGGTCATCGAGCACTTAAAGCAGCTGGACGAGGTCGCCTATGTGCGGTTCGCTTCGGTCTACCGGCAGTTTACCGATGTTTCCACCTTCATCGCCGAGATCGAAAAGCTGCATGGGTCTAACCCCAAAAAGAAGAACCGCAAAACCGAAAAAGCGGCCAAGGTGGTCGAAACAGACGAAAAACAGGAGGACCCTCATGAATAATATCGTGCGCATTGCCATCGACGGCCCTGCGGGCGCAGGCAAATCCACCATTGCGAAGATCGTTGCAAAGGATCTGGGCATCGACTACATCGATACCGGCGCCATGTATCGTGCCATCGCTTTAAAGCTGATCCGCACCGGCACCGACTATAACGACGGAGCGGCCCTTGCCGCCATGCTGGATGCCACTGAGGTGGATTTTTCGGACGGCCATGTGCTGCTTGACGGCGAGCCTGCAGAAGGCTTTATCCGCACTCCTGAGGTATCGGAAATGGCTTCTGCCAGCTCTGCGGTGCTTGCCATCCGCGAAAAGCTGGTGGCGCTGCAGCGGGCCATGGGCCAGCGCAAAAGCATCGTCATGGACGGCCGCGATATCGGCACCAATGTTTTGAAAGACGCCGAATGCAAGATCTATCTGGATGCGTCGCCCAGAGTGCGGGCGCAGCGCCGGGCGCTGGAGCTGCAGCAAAAGGGCATGCAGGTGAGCATCGACCAGATCGAAGAAGAGATCAGGGCAAGAGACTACCGCGACATGCACAGAGAGCACAATCCTCTGGCAAAGGCAGACGATGCCGTTTTCGTGGATTCCTCCGATATGACCATCGAGCAGGTGGTCGAAACGTTAAAGGCCATCATCCGGGAGAAAGCCAATGAATAACCACAGCAGATACGGGCGCCTTCTGGCGCTCTTGCTTTGTATTACCATGCTGGCAGGCCTGCTTGCAGGCTGCGGCAAAAAAGAAGAAGCTCCGGCTCCGGAAACACCGCTGCCGGTCGAAGATCCTGCCCAAACCGGTCCCGAAGAGGATCCGGAATTTGTGCTGCCCGCCTCTCTTACCGAAGGGGGCGATTACCGGCTGAAGGCAGCTGTGGTCTGCTTCGGCGA
>JABUTE010000045.1 GCA_021443825.1 Bacillota bacterium | reverse complement strand
TGAAAAGGCCGAGACTCCGGCATCCTTTATGCAGGCCGCCGAAGAAACAGCCCGCGCAGAAGGCCTGGGCACCAACTATGCCTTTTTTATCGGTCACGGCGCTCTTCGGGCCAAGGCCATGGGCTACAGCGACGCAAAGCCCACCGAAGCGCAGATGAATTGCATGAAAGAGAACCTGAAGCAGGCCATGGAAGCCGGCTTTCTGGGCTACAGCTCCGGGTTGGTCTATGCCCCGTCGGTCTACGGCGATGCCGAAGAACTGACCGAGCTGGCCAAGGTGATGGCGCCTTATAACGGCATCTATGCATCTCACATCCGCAGCGAGGGCGACCGGGAGCTTGCCGCTGTTCAGGAAGCGATCACTGTTGGAGAAGGCGCCGGCTGCAAGGTGCTGATCTCTCATTTTAAGGTGATCGGCATGCACAACGAGGGCCGTTCGGCCCAGCTGCTGGCCGCGCTGGATCAGGCCTGGGCAAAGGGCGTGCAGGTCTATGCCGATCAATACCCCTACACGGCAGGCTCTGCTCCGCTGCTGGCCCAGATCCCGCCCAAGTATCTGGTAGGCGGAACGGCCGAAGCCTTAAAGCGGCTGAAAGATCCGCAGCTGCGCAAGGAAATTCTCCATTCCATCCTCCACGAGACCGAGGAATTCGACGGCGGCATCTACTACGGCGGCTTCGAGCGGGTGCTGGTAGTAGAGGCCCGCAAAACCCCCCAGCTGGAAAACAAGACCCTGGCCCAGATCGCCGAAGAGCAGGGCAAAGAGCCTATGGATGCCTACTGCGACCTGCTGCTGGAAAACGATGGCATCGCTCAGGGGGTCTACTTTACCCAGGTGCCTTCGGATATGATCCGTCTCATGGCAGACAGCCGGGTCTTCTGCGGCTCCGACTGGAGCGACTTCGCTGCGCCGGTAGATCCCAACACCGAAGGCGGCAGCCACCCCAGAGCCGTTTCCACCACGGTGCGCCGGCTGGAGCTGGTGCGCGATTTTCGCCTTCGCACCATGGAGGAATCCATTAAAAACATCACCTACGATACGGCGCAGGCCATGGGCCTTACCGGCATCGGCCTTCTGAAGGAGGGCTGGCCTGCCGATATCGCCGTCATCGATTACGACGCGCTGCACGCAAGGGCCGATTTCGTGCATCCCTACCGCAGGAACGACGGTGTGCACTACGTGCTGGTCAGCGGCAAGCTGGCAGTGGAAAACGGCACGGTGACCGGTGTGCGGGCCGGTCGCATCCTGAAGAGAGGTTAAACCATGTATTCGAGAAATGAATTAAAAGAAAGGGCCCGCTACGCGCTGCGCGAACAGGGCAACTATTGGATGCTGGTCATCGGCGGCATCTTGATCCGCCTGATCGACTCCATCCATTATTCCGGCAGCAGGGTTTTAGACGACAGCGGTTTCATGCTGCAGTCTCCATCCCTGTTTCGTGTTGTCTTGCCCGATATCCAGACGCGCACCCTCACCTTCGGCATCGCCGTATCTTCTTTTTTGCTGTATGCGGTGATCGCGATCGTTTTGCGCCTTCCCTTTCAGATCGGCAGCTGCCGGTTCCATTTAAACGGAAGCGACCGGCCGCAGCCGGATGATCTTCTGTTTGCCTACCGCAACGATCTGATGGGAAGCTCTCTGACGCTGATCGGAACGCGGCTGATCTGCTTTCTGTACCTGTTTCTGCTGATCGTGCCCGGCATCATCAAATTCTACCAATACAGCATGGTGCCGTGGATCCTGGCCGAAAATCCGTATATGAGCGGCGCAGAGGCCCGCAAACATTCCAAAAACATGATGGAAGGCAACAAGCTGGAGCTTTTTTGTCTGGAGCTTTCGTTTATCGGCTGGTATATTCTGTCGGCCCTGACCGACGGGCTTGCGGGGCTCTTTTATGTGGGTCCCTATTATCATCTGACCTATGCGGAATTTTATAAGGCGGTCAGCGAGGCCTATACAAGGCAGCCCTACGGCGCCGGCCGCCGGATGTAGAAGAATACGGGAACGGTATGAAAGAAAAAACTCTCAACTATGTTGAGAGTTTTTTCTGTAATGTTTGATGTAAAAACATTCATCGTCAGGGTGACTGATCGGGTGACAGATGGAATAGGTGCAGCTCTTTTTCATCGATGGCAAGATGTTTTTAGCGATCCAAAGGGCGGGCTATATGTGATACTTAAGGAGGAACGGATCTTACATATCTGATAGTTTCGCATCAGTTTTTGATCAGATATAGAAAGGAGGTCCTATGGCAAAGACAGAACAAAGCAAAATCACAGCTCTCTATGAACGATTGTCGAGAGATGACGATCTCCAGGGCGAGAGCAACAGCATCACCAACCAGAAGAAGTACCTGGAGGACTTCGCACGAAGCAAGGGATTCCAGAATATCCGGCATGTCCCGGATGACGGTTACACCAGCACGAACTTCAATCGGCCCCAATCCAGCAGGCTGATGGAGGAGGTCAACGCCGGTCATGTATCCACCGTAATCGTCAAGTACATGAGCCGCTTCGGTCGAAACTATCTGCAGGTGGGCTTCTACACGGAAATGGTATTCCCAGAGAAGGGTGTGCGCTTCATTGCCATCAACAACAGCATCGACAGCGACAATCCCACAGAGAACGACTTCACCCCGTTCCTGAATATCATGAACGAATGGTATGTCAAGGACACCAGCAACAAGATCCGGGCGATCTTCAAGCAGAGAATGTCGAACGGCCTGCGCTGCAGCGGTAGCAGTCCCTACGGCTTCCGTCGGGAGCCCGGCGACAAGCAGACACTGAATGTTGACCCCGAGGCGGCCAAGGTTGTCCGCCGAGTATTTGAACTGGCCGCAGGCGGAATGTCCATGACTCTCATAGCAGAGACCCTGTCAAAGGAGCAGGTCCTCATCCCGGCAGCCTGTCTGGAGCAACAAGATCCGGCGGCTGCGAGGAACCATCGGTATCGGGATCCTTTCATCTGGACCCCGACTACGATAGGATACATTCTGAACCGACAGGA
>JABUTE010000257.1 GCA_021443825.1 Bacillota bacterium | reverse complement strand
GGCAATACTCGCCTTCGCCCGTGCCCGAGGGCAGCAATCATTCATTCGTTGCATAAAAACCCCGCATCGGAAAAAGCGATCTCCGATGCGGGGTTTTGTTATACTTGCTGCTTTGCAGCTATTGATGCTCTGTTTTTATGTATCTTTGGTTTTTGCTATTTGGCTTATCGGGTACGGTCATATCAACAAAGCCGTGTCGGATGGCGGGAACGAGATAGTTTTTACGCAGAGCCTCTCTGGATCTTAAGTGCAGCAGATCCAGCAGTGCGCTTGCCGTGTACGGCACGTCGAATTCCATCACGTCAAGCAGGCGCTTTTCATATTCGGAAACATCTGCAGAAAGACCCCGTGTCTGCAATACCATGCTGTCCAGAACGGCATCGATCTGCCTGAGCATAAAGCAGATAAACCCGGTGCTGCTGCCGGACCGATTACAATCCGAAATGGCATTGTAGTATCCATCCTGAAACTTCTCGATCTGACTCTCAATGGGAATGAACTCAAATATTGGATTCCACTTTGCGAGGATCGCCGTATGCCAAAGCCGGGCCATTCTGCCGTTGCCATCCGAAAACGGATGAATAAATACGAATTCGTAGTGAAAGACAGCGCTCAGGATCAGCGGATGGACTGTGTTCCTTGCCGCATTCATCCATGCGAACAGGTTCTCCATAAGGGTGGGTACCAGCCTTGCAGGTGGAGCAACAAAGATGCACTGGTCTCCGCTGAAGACCCCCTCCTCACCAAGACGGAATCTACCGGCGTCATCCACGATCGCTTCGGTCATGATCCCGTGGATCCGTTTCAGCTCGTCTATACAGAATGGATCGATGATCGAGATCTGCTCGTATGCAGCATAGGCATTTTTTACTTCCTGTATCTCCTTCGGCGGGCCGGCTACAAATTTTCCGTTTATGACATCGTGCACATCGCTGATCGACAGGGAATTGGCTTCGATCCGCAGGGAAGCGTGTAAGGAACGAATTTTATTGTTTCGGCGAAGATGCAGATTTTGCCCCGGGCTTCGTCTTTCTTCTATTTGTCCCATCTTCTGCGAAATGGAAGAAACAAGTCCTAATATCTCATCGCTGATCTCATAGGGAGGTCGGTAGTCCATAATTAACAACTCCTCAACTTGCATATTATCTTGCGCATTATCTTACGCATTATCTTGCACATTATCTTACCTTATCGGCGTTCCTGTTGCAACCGACAAGTCTCTTTTGCACAGAAAAAGCCCCGGCAGAAGGCATCTGCCGGGGCGATACGGGTGATCAATGTTAGTCTTCGTCTTCGGGCATGTTCTTTAAAACGATGGCGTAGTTGTATTCCTCAAAGGGCTTTGTCTCTTCGACGGTATCAAACAGGCAGATCCGCTCGATGGCATTCTTTTCGGATGCCTTGATGCCGTTCAGATACGAAAGACCCTTGACCGTCCAGCTGTCATCCTTGCCGTCGTAGACATAGACCACCAGGTTTCCGGAAACCGCCGTGTAGCTGCCGTCGGCCAGCTGCAGCAGACCGGCCTCGCGGTCCACCGAAAGAGCCGTCTCTTCGGGAATCAGCTCCATGGAATAAAGGCCCTTGGCCGGGTTTTCCGCAAAGGCGGAAACGCTCTTTACCTCGCTGTTTTTAAAGCTCATTTTATAGAGCATATCGTGCTGTGCATCGGCGAATACATCGTCAGAAGATACATATTGAAGAGTTCTGCCCTTTTGCATCACCGACAGCTTGTATTTGTGATCGGCGATCTCGCTGTAGCCCAGATAGACGGCATATTCCGACGAGGGAATGGCGGTGATGCCCTCCAGGCTCTCGTTCTGCTCAGCCCAGTCAAGCATGTTGCATACCAGCTGCGCCACCTCTTCGCGGCTGGCAGCAGAAGCGCCCTTATGAACGCCCGTAAGAATGCCCAGGCTGTCTGCCTTATCGGTAAAGCAATCGGGGTAGGAGCCCTTCAGCTTGCTTTCGGAAAAGCCCATGGCCCGGACCACCATGGTGATGGCCTGATCACAGGTGACATCGCCATTGGGGTCAAAGACGGTGGGCGTTTTGCCCTCGACGATGCCTTTGGCGACGGCCGTCTTGATGTAAGACGCATACCACATGCCGGCGTCTACATCTTCGAATTGAGTGTTTGCGGTCTTTTCTTCGACCTTGACCTTAAGCGCAGCCAGAATGGTCTTGACCATCTCAGCCCGGGTAACGTTCTTTTCGGGGCGGAAGGTGCCGTCGCCGTAGCCCTCCAGCACGCCCAGACCGGTCAGCTTTTCGATGGCTGCCTTGGCGGGGCTGTTTTTAATATCGCTATAGCCGGCTGCGAAAACGGCAGCGCTGCTTGCCAAAATCATGGAAAGCACCAGCATCACGGATAAAAGCTTTTTCATATCGATTGCCTCCATATAATAATGATAAGAAAATTATAGAGCCAACGGCGGCCCGATGCAAGAGAAGGGCTGCGTGTGTAACAATACCGTAAAATACAAATCCCCGGAGCGAAAGCTCCGGGGATCGTTTTTGCTTGTGAAGCAAAGATTATTTGACTCAGATTACGGTCTTACAACGATAACTACGTTGTAGTATTCCTTATCCTTATCGTTGGTGTCGTAGAGGTTGATCTCGATCTTCTTGGTAGCATCCTTAGCTTCCGTCTTGGTCAGCTTCAGGCCATTCAGATAAGATGCAGTCTTTACGGTCCAAGCACTATCGGACTTGTCGTATACATATACAACGACTTCGTCATCAAGAGCATACCACTTGTTTACAAGCTTAACAGCTCCGCTTTCATCAGTTACTTCTTCTTCGAGCCAGAGTCTGTTGAGATCGTCAATGGAAGCTGCGGTGGTCGTTACGACTGCATGGTGCTCATTGAAGTTCTCATTATCATCTGCATCGAACGGATCTACAGAAACGATTTCGTTATCATCCAGTTCAATTGCGTAGAGAACCTGACCGGGCTTAGTGAGTACTTCATCATGATTGAATTCCTCATCTTCCTTATCCCACTTTACAGTGGTAGCTTCGCCGTCGAGCAGTACAGCAACCTTAGCGTAATCCT
>JABUTE010000037.1 GCA_021443825.1 Bacillota bacterium | reverse complement strand
ACCGTATCGGTGCCAACCTTCAGATGCTCGGCCCGGATGATAGACATAACGTCGCTGACAGCGTCTTCCAGCCGATCGTTGATAACGCTGTAGTCATAATCATATATTTTGCGGATCTCTTCCAGACTTGCCCTGGTGCGAAGCTCGATCTGCGCCGGGCTTTCGGTGCCCCGTCCGGTGAGACGCTGCTTTAAGGTCTTCAGATCCGGCGGAAGCACGAAGATCAGGATCGCCTCGGGGTAATGGGCTTTTACCTGAAGAGCCCCCTGCATCTCGATCTCAAGCATCACATCGATGCCCTTTTCCAGCTTTTCCAGTACGGGAGCCTTGGGTGTTCCGTAGTAATTTTCATAGATTCGGGCATATTCCAGAAAACCGTCGTCGCGGATGGTCTGCTCGAATTCTTCGCGGGAAGCAAAATAATAATGGACACCGTGCGCCTCGCCGGTGCGAGGAGCTCTGGTAGTCATGCTGATGCTCAGGTCGAAAACGCCCCGGTCGATCAGCTCCTTGCATATGGTACCCTTGCCTGTTCCCGAAGGACCCGACAGGACGATCAGTTTGCCTTTTCGCATACGAACCTCTCAATTGCTCTGTAATCATCTGCAATAGTTAAATATACCTTGAGATGCTTATGATTTCAAGTGATTTTTCAATTTTACATAATTTGAAGACCGCCTCCGGTCGGGGCGGTCTTATTTTTAGTCTGAAGGGACGACGGGAACGTACTTAATTCATCAAGATTAACCGGAAGTATCAGACAACTGTATGATACTACCATTATTTTCCATTGTCAATATTTTACAGTTAAATATTGTAAATCAATTCGGGCTTTGATGAACAACGGATCATTCGATGTTCTGCACCTGCTCGCGGATCTTTTCGATCTCTGCCTTCAGTATGAGTACCCTGTTGGTGATGTTGATATCGTTGGCCTTGGAGCCGATAGTATTGGCCTCGCGGTTCATCTCCTGTACGAGAAAATCCAGCTTCTTTCCGGCAGGTTCTCCCGATGAGACGATCTTTTTCAGCTGCTGCACATGGCTCTTTAACCGGACCAGCTCTTCGGTGATGTTAGACTTATCTGCAAAGACAGCCGCCTCCAGCACGATCCGGTCTTCGGGGATCAGTGCGCTGTCGCCGATCAGCTCTGCGATGCGGTCTTTCAGCTTATTGAAATAAGCCTCCGCTACCCGGGGGGCATATTCCTCGATTTCGGCCCGGGTCTTTTCGATCAGGTCGTTGCGAAGCAGGATATCCTCCAGCAGTTTTTCGCCTTCGGCTGCACGCATATCATCAAAGCGGCGGCAGGCTTCATGAACAGCACCGGTCAGCTCCTTCAGCAGAATCTCTTCATCTTCGGCGCAGGCGGCCGACTTGAGCACATCGGGCATACCTGCGATCATGGAAAGGCTGATCTCGCCGTGAAGCTGGGGAAGTGCGTCTTTAAGAGTGGCCAGATTATCATAATATCTGCGGGCCAGGGGCAGGTTCAGCTGCACGTCGCTTTCGTCGGCGGCGGATGCATCCACATTGATGATCACATCGATCTTACCTCTGGTGGTGTAGGTCTTAACCACTGCCTTGATCGCTTCTTCCGCAAAGGCGTAGCGGCGCGGCATCTTTACTGTGATATCGCTGTAGCGATGGTTAACGGCTTTTATTTCTGCGGTAACGGTGCGGAATTCGTCTGCGAATTCGCCTCTGCCGAAACCGGTCATGCTTTTCGTCATTGTTTTTCCTCTTCCGATAGTGTTATGATATACGATGATTTTATCACAATTATGAGGAATAACCAACGAGGTTTTTTATATGGCATTTGACGGAATTATGGCTGCCGCCGTGGCAAGGGAGCTTTCTCTGCAGTTGGCAGGCGCCAGGATCGAAAAGGTGCAGCAGCCGGAGCCAGATCAGATCGTGCTTTCGGTGAGCACCGTAAAAAACGGCAGAAAAAAGCTGCTGATCAACATGTCTTCACAGGCAGCCCGCGTTCATTTCACCCAGCTGGCCTACGAGAACCCGGCCGTGCCCCCGGCTTTTTGCATGCTTCTTCGAAAGCACATACAAGGGGGAAGGATCAGCACCGTAGAGCAGGTGGAAACAGAACGTATCCTTCAGTTTCAGATCGAAACGGTCAACGAGATGGGCTACAGCGTCAGCAAATGCCTGATCGCAGAAACCATGGGAAAGCACAGCAACCTGATCCTGACCTCACTGGAAGACGGCCGCATCATCGATGCCATCAAGCATGTTTCCATCGATGTGAACCGCTACCGCCAGATCCTGCCGGGCCTGCCCTATTGCATGCCCCCCTCTCAGGGAAAGCTGAATTTCAAAACCGCCGGCAGAGATGAGCTGCTCGGTCGCATCGCAGAAGAAAGATCGGTAGCAAAAGCCGTTCAGGGCTTTTCCCCTGCCCTGGAGAACCAGCTGTTTAGGGACGGACAGGCGGCGGTAGATCCCCAAGGCTGTGCCGATGGGGTGCTGGCCCTGCGCGATGCCATCGAAGCAGAAGAACTGTGCTGCCGGGTCTATCTTTCCCCCGACGGATCGGTTAAGGATGTTCACGCCGTTCTTCTACCGGCTTATTCGGAAAACCTGGACTATAAAGAGTTTGACAACCCGGACGAAGCCATGGACTATTTCTATTCCAGGCGGCTGGACTCCAACCGGATCATGCAGCGGGCACAGGATCTGGAGAGGACCGTCGGAGGACTGATCAGCAAGCTGCTCTTAAAAAAGCAGCGCCTTCTGGAAGAGATCAAGGCGGCCGACGAAGCCGACACCTACCGGATCCGGGGAGAACTTCTCAACGCAAACCTGCATCTTGCAAAGCCGGGCGCACGGTCAGTGAAGGTGATCAGCTATTATGACGGACAGGAAGTGGAGATCCCTTTGGACGAACGGTTCTCCGCCGCAAAAAATGCGCAGAATTACTATAAAAAATACTCCAAGCTGAAGAGCTCCAAAAAAGAGAAGCTGGCCCAGCTGGCAGAATGCGAAGACGAGATCGCCTATCTGGAATCGGTGACGGCACTGATCCCGGGCGCGGATACCTATGAGGAGCTGGAGCT
>JABUTE010000248.1 GCA_021443825.1 Bacillota bacterium | reverse complement strand
AAATACGTCCCGGCCGGAGCTTTCCGGTCGGGACGTTTTGCGTTTTTGGGTTTTCAGCGAAGCAGCACCTACCGGATGGTAAACCGGCTGCGCTGTTTTGTTAAGCAGAAGCTACTTGACATATTGATAATTTTTAGTTATAATACTTCCATTAATTAACAGGAATATAAGCTTGATGAAATTGTATAATCTTATATTTCATCTGTAGTTCAGGAGGGAAGGAACCATGTCAGCAACATTTGGAGAAAGGCTATCAAAGCTACTTAACGAAAAGAATATGAAACAATTGACTCTCGCACAGCGCGCCGGTGTAACCGAAGCCGCCATATCCCATTATATAAAAGGCGATCGTATTCCCCGGGCAAGTGTAATGGCACGAATTGCAGATACACTCGGCACGACCTCTGAATTTTTGATGAACGGGACCGCGTCGGATTCAAAAGGGGAAATCACACATGCGAAACGTCTCATTGCCAGAAATGTAACCCAGATGACCAAAGAAGAAAAAATGGAAATCATGAGTATTCTTTTAGGAGAGGAAGAATCGGATTCATGAAATTGGAAAACGCTGTTTATGAATATATCAAAGAAGAAGTCATTGATCTGTTTGTCCGATATGATGTCAAATGCATTCCGATAAATGGGTTCGAGCTGGCGGCCAAAATGGGCATATTCCTCATTCCATATTCTGCATTGACCCCTGTAAAGCTGGCTGCAGCAATTCGGATCAGTTGCGACGGCTATTATTTTGAACCCGGGAACGGGAAGGAATATATTTTTTACAATGATCAGGTCGAGTACGAACGCTGCAACATGACGATTCTGCACGAAATCGGACATGCCGCATTGGGACATTCAGAGAATACCGATGCGGATACGGCAGAAGCGGAAGCTGCATTCTTTGCAAAATATGCGGCAGCACCGCCTCCTCTGATCCATAAGATCCGTCCAACGAATCCGGAGAAGCTCGCCTCCGTTTTCAGCATCAGTAACGAGGCAGCAGAGTATGCTTGGGACTATTATCATAAATGGCTACATAAGTATCGCCAAAGAGGGCGCTATGTTATATATGAAAAAAGGCTTTTGCTTCTGTTCCGCGAATCGGCATAGGAGGTGATTCCCATGAAATAACAGCTGCATACCATCAAGTTTACACCATGCAGACCGATTACTACCAATGATCGGTTTGTCACACCATTCCGGGGATACGAGGCTCCTTCAAATAAGTACTTCGCAGCTCTGTATTTCCGGATAGCTTATCGAAAATACGGAGGAATAATATTTAATGAGAATTAACAAATTAAAAGCATTTGACACCTTTCGTTGGGATCGTATCCAAAATGCCCCTATAATCGGTTCATATGATATGCCCGTTCTTCAGGCCGTTCATGACGTCGAGCCCCATGACCTAGTACCGTTCCATATCGCTATGACAACAAGAGATGCCCATGCAAAATGGTATCATTTTTATGAAGATGACTATCAATTCGAGAGAATCTGGAATGCTCCCGATAGGTATATCCCGATTCTAAGCAACTTCGAAGGCGGCATTACAACAGATTTCAGCATCTATCTCGATATGCCGAAAAGCCAGCAAATCTGGAATTGCTGGAGAAATCGGGCAATGGCATATTATCTTCAAAGCAGGGGGCTGTGTGTGATTCCGAATGTAGGATGGAGTGATTCCGACAGTCTGTCCTGGGCCTTTGACGGGATCCCTGAGAACAGTGTACTTTCCATTACAACACAGGGCTGCATGGGAAGGGATTACATATGCAAACAGTCTCTTTTAAATGGCATGCATGAGCTTGTAAGACAAAAGCATCCGGAGAAGCTGATCGTTTACGGTCGATTTCCGAACAAATGGCGAGACCGATTTCCTATGCCGATCGACGTATTCCCATCATTCGCGGAAGAAAGATGGGGAAAATAGTATGGGACGAGGTCGCGGAGGCTATACGCAAAAACAACTTCATTATAAGGATTCCGGAGGGAAAAAGGTTACGGATCCTGGTGCAATATTTGTGGCAGAACGTTATATGGATGCCGGTTATGAAGCCGTATTCCGCCAAACACATGCCCCTCAGAAAACATATGACCTTACGATTAAGTCAAGTGATGATATTGAATATATTAAAAATATTGAAGTCAAACAGGTGACCAGTTCCAATCCCAGTAAGATCGCAACAAATATCAAAAAAGCCAATCAACAGATTTCAGATGGTGATACAATTGCCATCTATTTACCAAACCACAAAAACGATGAAGAGGGAAGAAGTTTCGCCGAGGAAGGGCTCTCCGAAGCGAGACGCAAGGGTTGGATCAAGGGTCCCGTCGAAGTATGGTTTTCCGATAAAACCAAAATAGATTATTAAAGGAGGTCCATTTATGTCAAGAATGCTATGCAAATGTGGTGAAATACTGGGGACATCCGCAACACCATCCCCCTACAGTTTATCCGTTTATTATGAGAAAGAAGTAATCTCTGCATTGGAGAAGAATCCTGATATTCGACTGTCGGATTTTTTGACAGACTGGGACGCTGTTAATGAAACGCAATATGGATTCATGAAGCGTTCTGAACCGGTAGAATACTGGTATTGTCCGGAATGCCGTAGAGTATATGAGACCCAGCCTCAGATCGGCGGACAGTGGCTAAGGATCTATCAGCGGGCAGAGTTCTCCGACATTACCATGTCTTTTGAGGGATGGTCTCGAATTTTTATCTTTACAGAAATCGATACAGATTCCCTCTTAGAAGTTTCTCCTCAACTGCGTCTTTCCGAGTATCTACATAAGCACGAGGGTCTTTTATACCTGCTTTCCCCGGACGAGAAAACCCTCGTTGCAATAGCAGATGATACTCGTAACGTGCAATACATATATACACAAGAGGAACCGAGTATGAATGCATAATAAAAACCCGTCGCGCGCTACCAACGCGAGGCGGGTCATTCTAAGGATACGAGGATCCTTCAAATAAGTTTCTATATTTTATAATTACAGGAAGTCTTTGTCAAGATATCTGGAGAAGATGCAGGCGCCCGATCCCTTACCTGCACAAAAAATACGTCCCGGCCGGAGCTTTCCGGTCG
>JABUTE010000004.1 GCA_021443825.1 Bacillota bacterium | reverse complement strand
CATGGCGATGATCAAAATGATTGCTGCAAATGGTTTGCGTTTCATGTGCTGCTCCTTTCATGTTAAAAGATCTCTTATGGATCGATGACGCATCGTTACGACGCGGATTGAAATATCAATATCAATACCAGTGAACGGTTCTGCATCCATTTTATGGTAATTTTTGGCAATAGTCAAGGAAGAATTTACCATTATTGGCATAAAATCCATTATCTGGGATTTTTAAAGACTTCGAAAGATTTTGTTAACATAATGTAATTATTGTTAAATTTGGAGGATTCATAGAAAGCAGGTTTCTGAAGAGAGCGGATACAAAACCGCCGTTATCCCTGAAAAACAATGGGACACGAAAAAAACAGAATCCTTTGAATTTAAAATGTAAAGGGGAAAAGAAAAGAAATCAGTTGACTGTAAAAAAATTATGAATCATTACATTTTATTGCCCGATAACAGCCAGACGATGGCCTTTGCCAGCCGTTTTTCATTGGCAGAAAAATGACCGCCCGGGTTCATTTCCAGCTTGCTTGCCGTAACCGAGGAGTCCTTTGCAAGAAGCGTTGCCTGCCTTCTAGTGACAGCTCCGATGGTCGCCATAATGGGATCCGAAGACTTCTCTTCTTTTCCTCCCAGGCTGAGATAGACCCTGCCCTGCCGCAGCAGCTGATGCGCATTTGCATAGGACTCCCACCCGGAAAACCATAGCGAGCCGGAGCAGCAGCCACAGCCAGAAAACAGATGCGACTCATAGACCGCCCAAAGAGAAAACAGACCGGCTAATGAATAGCCGACGATAAAGATATCATCAAAGAATAAAAAACGTCTTAAATCGGCGATGAGAGCCTCGCTGATCCATGCAAGGGTATCCGTGCCCTTTCCGGAGAAGGAATTCTCTCCGGAAATCGCCTCGGCCGCCCAGGGAGAGTAGTCATCATCCCAGGAATCGCAGCAAAAGGCAGCAAAGTGATACGAGCGCCCCTGCAGCCCTTCATCGGCAAGCTGCAGGATCTCGGGCAGCTGCAGCAGCCCTTTCTGCGAGGTTGCAAGCAGCACCAGAGGAGCGTTCTTTTCTCCTTCCCGAAGCAAAACTCTTCGACCCTTTACTTCCTTTTCGATCAGATCCATTGGCCTTATCTCCCCCATGGAACAAACAGCAATACAACTTCAATATAGCACCAATCCGCAGCAAATTCTATTTGTTTCCCGAAGACAAAGAAAAAAGGATCCCCTTTTCAGGGGATCCGAAGAAACGGATTACAAAAGACTTACGCCTTCTTCTTATTGACAGCCATGTAGACGGGAAGGCCGGTCAAAGTGACGATAATGGACGCGATGGCCAGGCCGGTGGAGCTCATGGCAAAGCTGAGGCATACATACAGGCCGCTTACGATCGCGACGATGGGAACGATGGGATAAAGGGGAACCTTATACTTTCGCTCCATTTCGGGATGGTCTTTTCTCATCTTGATGACGGTCGCAAAGGTCATGGAATAGAAGATCCAGCAGGAGAATACCGCAACGTCGGTCAGCAGGTCGAACTTGCCGCTGAGAGAATAGATGCAGGCAAGAAAGCCGACCAGAATGATGGCATTGGCAGGAGCGCCGCCCTCGTTGACCTGTGCCAGCTTTTCGCTGCAGGGCAGATCGCCGTTGGCAGCAAGGGAGTAAGCAACTCTGGAGCCGCTCATCAAAAAGCCGTTGGCTGCGCCGATAACAGAGATGATGATGCCGACACGGATGATGGTGCCGCCGGCATTGCCGAACAGCTTAACGGCAACAGCCGCTGCAGGCGATTCGATGTTCATCAATTCGTTTGCGGGAATGACCTTGATATAAGCCACATTGATCAGCAGGTAGACGGCCATGATGATGGATACGCCGCCGACGATGGCAAGGGGAAGATCCTTTCCGGGGTTCTTCATTTCGCCGGCAATGGCACCGACATTGGTCCAACCCTCAAATGCGAAGAGAACGGCCAGCAGAGTTGCGCCAAGAGCGCTGCCTGAGGATACGCCGGCGCCTACCATGGGAGTAAAGAGCGGCTCAGTGCTGCTGCCCATGATCAGTCCGACGATCATGATAAGAAACAGCGGCAGCAGCTTGCAGACGGTGGAAACGACCTGCACCTTTGATGCGGTTTTCGTTCCGATAATGTTCAATGCGCAGACGCAGATGATGACCAAAATGCCGATGGGAGTCGCCCACTTTGCCCCCAGGTATTCGCTGAGCTCGCTGCCGACCTTTACGCCGTAGCCGGCAAGAAATGCAGGATAAAAAATGATCATCTGCATCCAGCCCGCCAGAAAGCCCAGCCTCTTATCGTAAACATCGCTCAGATAGGCGACCATACCGCCGGTCTTGGGAATCAGAACGGCGATTTCCGCGAAGGTGAGTGCGCCGAGAATGCTCATGAGACCGCCCAGGATCCAAGCGATAAAGCCCATGCCGGGAGCACCGCCTGTTGCGTTGTAGATGGCGTAGGGTTTAAAGAAAACGCCTGCGCCGATAACAGAGCCGACAACGATGGTCGTCGCTGTTGAGACTCCTAATTCTTTTTTCAGTTTTCCACTGTCCATAGTAATACCTTTCCGGAAGAATGCTTCCCGGGAACGCTGCCGCTCTAAATGCCGGCAGATCCCTGCAAATAAAAGAATATATAATAACTTATGGCGCTTATCATATCATCTGGAATTCAGAATTGCAAAAATTACAAATTGAGAAATTGTTGTCAATTCAAAATAATATTCGGTTTGCAATCGTAATTATTGAAGAGTTTTTACATTATTATTATTTATCAAAATTAATTTATCAGATTTCAATCTTTATCGAAAGAAATTATCAAAATTATCGGTAATTTAAGCCGAAATTATTATTAAAATATTGTCTGATAATCCGAATTTATTTTCGATTTAGTTATATAATTCTATAATTATTATGGAGAGCCTATATTATATAATTTGATACAACCAACACAATCTAAAAATTTCTTTTCAAAATCAAATCCTTCAAGGAAGGATCGCTGCCACTGAACGCTAAGTCCGAGCTGCCCCGGCAGAAAGGCCGGGCATGCCTTTGCAAAGCCGCGTTCGTTTCGCCGTGAG
>JABUTE010000229.1 GCA_021443825.1 Bacillota bacterium | reverse complement strand
AAGGCGCCTTCTCTTGCCATGAAGGCCTTGCCGGAGCCACCTTCTTCTGCAGGTGTTCCGAAGAAGATGACGGTGCCTTCGCCGGGATGATCCTTCAGATATTCCTTTGCGATGAGAGCGGCAGCAATGGCGCCCATGCCCAGCAGGTTGTGTCCGCAGCCCTGTGCGTTGGACTTGCCGTTGGGCTCGTGAAGACGGAATTCTTCGGGAACCTCGGAAAGACCTGCCAGCGCATCGTATTCGCCCAGCAGACCGATGACGGGCTTACCCGAGCCGTAGGTGGCGCTGAAGGCGGTGGGCAGAACACCCAGACCTCTTTTTACTTCAAAGCCGCGTGCCTCCATAAAATTGCTCAGAGCCTTGCAGGATTCCACTTCTTTGAATGCGGTTTCGGAATACATCCAGATCTCATCGCTGAGATCGTACAGCTCCTGGCGATATTGCTCCAGAGCGGCGATTGCTGCTTTTTTATCCATTTTTTCCTCCTAAGATCGTAACAGATCAGCAATATGATAATGTAAAAACAGTGATAACATCCGGTAGCTGCATTAGCCGGGAGGCCAGTTGAGGCTTCTCTTGCCCAGCAGGTGCATATGAAGGTGAGGAACCGTCTGCCCGCCGTCCTCTCCGGTATTGATGACGACCCGGTAGCCCTTTTCCAGACCGAGGGACGCTGCGATCTCTTTGACCATGAGCATCATGTGGGCCAGCAGCTGTGCGTCACCTGCCTGCGCTTCATCAAGAGATGCGATATGCTTTTTGGGGATGATGAGCACGTGAACAGGCGCCTGGGGATCCAGATCGTGGAATGCGTAGATCTGATCGTCTTCGTAAGCGCAGGTCGAGGGGATCTCATGGGCTGCGATCTTGCAGAAAATACAATCTGACATAGATGATTACTCCTTTCTTCCGAAGACACCGTCGAGCACGGGATCTTCTGCAATGATATCGACAAAGCGGTTTGCCATATCGCTTTCATCAGAGGGAAAATAGACCGGCGTAAAGTTGGAGGCATGGCCCTTCCAGTACGTGTTTTCACCGATCTGCACCTGTTCTTCTGCCAGCACCCTAAGAGTCTTTCCCTTCAGGCCGGCGCGAAAATCCTCCGAGACCTGCTCTGCCAGGGCGATCAGACGGCGGTTGCGCTCTTTTTTTACGGGAGGGGCGATCTGATCGGGCATATGAGCCGCCGGGGTATACAGCCGTTTGGAATAGGGGAATCCGTGGACCTTCAGATATGCGGCCCGGCGCACCAGCGTAAGGCTGTCCTGAAAATCCTCTTCCGTTTCGCCGGGAAAGCCGGTGATGATATCGGTGGTGATGCCGTAGTCGGGATCGAATTGCCGCAAAGCAGCGACGATGTCAAGATATTCCTGCCGCGTATAACGGCGGTTCATCGCCTTTATGATTTTATCACTTCCGCTTTGAACTGACAAATGAAGATGATGGCAGAGGCGGTCGTAGTCAAACAGCCTGCGCACATAATCGGCATTGATGACCGTGGGCTCCATGGAGCCCAGGCGGATCCGAAAATCGCCGGGCAGCACCGACATGGCCTCGATCACATTGTGAACGCCGGAGGGCTGGGAGGAATCCTGCTCCGTTCCGTACAGGGCCGTATTGATGCCGGTCAGAACGATCTCTTTGTAGCCAAGATCCAGAAGCTGCTTCGCTTCTTCAACGATGCTGGCCACCGGGCGGGAACGCACCGGCCCTCTTGCATGGGGGATCACGCAATAAGAACAGAACCGGTCGCAGCCCTCCTGGATCTTGATCAGGGCTCTTGTTTTCGATTCGCTGGCGCCGCAGCCGGTGTGATCGGAATAGACCGTTTCGGTGATCTTCGGATCGTGTACGGTGCACAGCCGCTGCGTGGGGTGATCTAAAAAAGCCTCGATCCGATCGACGGCCGTCATTTTATCGGTATTTCCAAGAATGATGTCGACCTCTTCGATGGCCGCCACTTCCGTGGGATTGGTCTGGGGATAGCAGCCGGTGATCAGGATGCAGGCCGCCGGATTCTGCCGCTTCATGCGGCGCAGATACTGGCGCGATTTGCGGTCGGCCAGCCTGGTCACAGAGCAGCTGTTGATGATATAGGCATCGGCGATCGCGTCTTCGCTGACCACCTGCCAGCCTCTTTTTTGAAACATATCCGCCAGAAGCTGGGATTCGTATTGATTGACCTTGCAGCCAAGGGTATAGATAGCGATTTTTCTCATAAAGGCATTGTACCAAAAACAAATTCTTACAACAAGACTATTGAACAAACTCCTACAGATAGTATAATATTCTTATAAATCGTTATCTTTTTAATGTTGGAATATATCGTTTACTTTTCTGATCCGACAGCAATCCCTTTCAATCCGATCCCCCGACGGATCATCTCCCATTACCCCTGACCTGCGACAGAATAGTTTCTTTATATTCGAACCAAAAAGCAAAGGAGATTACAAATGACCGGAAACACTGCAATTAAAACGATTGATGCCAATCAGCAGGTATTTGTTGACCTCGCTCAGAAAATGTGGGACAACCCCGAGACCGCTTTCAACGAAGTCAAGGCCTGTGCCTGGACTGCCGAAGTTCTGAAGCAGTTCGGTTTCGAAGTTACCACCGGTGCTTTCAACCTGCCCACCTGCGTGATCGGTAAGTGGGGAAGCGGAAAGCCCGTCATCGGTCTTCTCGGTGAGCTGGATGCACTTCCCGGCCTTTCCCAGAAGCTGAGCACCGAGAAGGAAGCTGTCGTAGAAGGCGCTCCCGGACACGGCTGCGGACACAACCTGCTGAATGTTGCATGCCTGGCCGGCGCAGTCGGTCTGAAGGCTGAAATGGAAGAAAAGAACCTGCCCGGAACCATCATCTTCTACGGCTGCCCCGCAGAAGAAGTCATCACCGGTAAGGTATTCATGGCAAGAGAAGGCGCCTTCGATGGTCTGGATGCAGCCATCGCATGGCACGGCAGCTCTGTCAACAAGGCTTCTGACGGTGAGATGAACGGTATGAACTCCGCCATCTTCCACTTCAAGGGCAGAACCGCTCATGCAGGCGGCGATCCCCATAACGGCCGCTCCGCACTGGATGCTGCCGAGCTGATGAG
>JABUTE010000060.1 GCA_021443825.1 Bacillota bacterium | reverse complement strand
TCGTCAGGGTGACTGATCGGGTGACAGATGGAATAGGTGCAGCTCTTTTTCATTGACGGCAAGATGTTTTTGAAAAAGAATTATGTTTTAGCGATCCAAAGGGCTACGTTATCACAGAACAAAGCACTGCTGCAGGCGGGTTCGGCTTCAATGCGCATCTGTACCAAAACCCCCTTGAACAAGCTGCATCTTACCAAAGTAAAACCTCCCTCTGCCTTGCGGCAAAGGGAGGCTTTTTATCGCTTTCGGGTATGGGTCCTGTGAGCGTTCGAGCTTACTGATTCATGCTCTGACGGATGCGATACAGATACATGACGACATGGGCTCTGGGGCAGTTGCCTGCGGGCACCAGATAGCCGTTGGTATAGGTGCCGTTCAGGAAGCCGTTGTAATTCTTTGCCCAGTTGACCGCATCTCTGTACCAGTCGGGACCGTTCTCATCGACACCGGTGGAGCCGGGTCTTCCCACCATTCTCCAGATGAAGGTGAGGATGTGGGCATTGGAGCAGGTCTTGGCCGGGCTGAAGGTGGTTGCGGTGGTACCCTGAACGATACCCTCCTCAACGGCCCACAGAACGGCGTCATAGAAGTAATCCGATTCCTTTACATCGGTGAACGGGTTCTTTCTGTTTGCGGCCTTGGGCTGGCCCATGGCTCTCCACAGGAAGGTTACGGTCTGGCCTCTGGTAACGGTATCAAAGGGAGCGAAGGTGGTCGGACTCTTTCCGTCGGTGACCTGAGGCTCTGTGTTGAAGGCCCAGTTTACGGCGTCGTAGTAGTAATCGGTGGTCTGAACGTCGTTAAAGGGAACCAGCTTGCGGGTCTGATCCTTCTTGACGGTGATCTCGAAATCGACAGCGAAGTGGCCTTCGTATTCGATGGAGATGGTCTGCTTTCCTTCCGCATTGCCTGCCTTGGCCGGATAGACCGTAAACTTCGCAGGATCGGTGATCAGCATATAGCCGTTGCCGGTGATCAGGCGAACGCAAAAGCCGGTGAGATCGATGGCTTCGCCGGGCACGTAGACCAGCTTATCGGGCTCGGACTGCAGCTCCATGTCGATGACGCTGTTTTCGTCATGCTCGTCGTAGGGAGCGACGAAGTTGTTATGATCGGAATCGTAGGTGGGATACCGCACGCCGGGATCATACATGTACATGAACTGGCAATAGCCGCCGCCGTTTTCGGTCTGCACCTTGGCGGTGTAGTAGTGCCAGGTCAGGGCATCGGAAATGCCGTAAACGGGGAAGGAGGTGGTTCCGTAGCCGATATCCAGGGGAAGACCGCCCTCATCCAGGCTGATGATGTTGCCGAACTCATCGCTTTCGTACCAGAAAACATGGGGCATTTCGGCGCAGCCCTTGACTTCTACATCAAGAGAAAAGCTGATGGAATCGTCGTTGAGCGAGATGACCTGGGGGCCTGCCGCAGTGATGGTCACCGGACCGTTTTCCGGATGATAGGCGCCGTCGGAGGTGTAGGTCGGGTTCTTGCAGTCGGGATCGTACTTGAACTGGAAGTAGCACTCGGCAACGCCTTCGCTGGTGTTGACGATGGCCTTGTAATAGTGCCATACATTGGCATCGGGAACCCCGTGCATCACAAGGGCGGTGCCGCCGTAGCCGATATCCTGGTAGTTGTCGTTTTCATCGACGCTCAGGATCATGCCGTTGGCGTCGACCTCGTACCAGACGACTTTGGGATTTTCATTGGTTCCGGTCAGCTCGACTTCCAGCGGAAACATGACGTTGGGGCTGTTGACGATGATGGAGGTGGGCCCCACAGCCTTCAGCATCAAAGGCTCTGCAGCGAAGGCTGCCGCAGGGATCAGAGTGAGTACCAGCAGTGCTGCCAGTACCAGGGCAGTAAGCTTTCTTTTCATTTTGATTCTCCTTATCTGTTAAAAAACAAAACGCGGATCTTTTACTGATTTTATTTTACATGACCGCAGGCGGATGTAAATAACAGAATGTTGATAATCGTGTTACAAAGCGATTGCAGCCCTTCTATTTCGCTTCGTCCTGCATGCTCAGCGCCTCCAGCAGCTGGGGGATCAGCTGCTTTTTGCGCGAGACGACGCCCTTCAGCAGATAGCCGGGGCCGAAGGGCTGGGCATCCGGGAAGGCGGACTGAAGCACGGCCTGCGCGTTGACCCCTGCATAAAGCACAAGGCTGTCCTGTTTTTCGATGTTGGTGAGCATCATGTAAACAAAGGTCAGGCCGTCGTTGGCGACCTTTTCGTGCAGATGAGGCCGGAGCATCTCGGCGGCTGTCTGCATGGCATGATCGGAGAAGAAGCTGATCTGGCCTGCGCCGAAGTGGGTGCCGAAGGCAGAGAATTCCTTGTAGTCCTGATGGAGCAGGTCGTGGGGCGTCTTTCCTTCCAGATTCTCGCCGGCCTCGAACATCTGCCGGGCCAGGTCATCGATGTCCTCTCCGGCGAGCTCTGCAAGTCTGCGGGCCGCCGTCTCATCCAGCGGCGTAACGGTGGGGCTTTTGAATTTCAGCGTATCGGAAAGGATGGCGCAGCACAGCGCCCCTGCAATGGATGGCTCCGGCTCCAGGTCAAACTCTTTGTAAAGGGAATAGATGATGGTAGAGGTGCTGCCTACCGGCTGGTTTCGGAAGAAGATGGGGTTGATGGTCTGAAGACCACCCACCCGGTGGTGGTCGATGATCTCCAGGATCTCGGCCGTCTTCCAGCCGGGAACGCACTGGGTGCTTTCGTTATGATCCACCAGGATCAGCTTCTTTTTTCGAAAGGCGATCATATTTCTGCGGGTCACCATGCCGCAATAGGAGCCTGCGCCGTCCAGCACGGGAAAATAGACATGGCGCGAGGCTGCGATATCGGAGAGCACCTCTTCGATGGGGTCGTCCAGGTGAAAATACTGCAGCTTTCCCGTTTTCATGTAGTGGCTGACCGGCACGCTCTGGTTGATGAAATACGATGCCTTATATGTATCGAAGGGGGTGGAGATGATGGCGCAGCCTGCGGCTCTTGCCTTTTCCGTGACCTTTTGGCTGGGCTCTGCCCCAAGGCAGATGACCAGGGCCCCGGCGCCCTTTTCGATGGCCGCCAGCTGGGAATCCTCCCGGTTGGAAAGCA
>JABUTE010000126.1 GCA_021443825.1 Bacillota bacterium | reverse complement strand
AGACCGATCTGGTTGCCGTAGGAGGAATAGCCCGCAGCAGCCGTCTGAACGATCTTTCTCTGGGGCAGCTTGCCCTTGATGGTCTGAGAGACGGGAACGGTGGGGTCAGCCGCACCGGTTACACGCATAGCGCCGTATACATAGGAACGGCCCGAAAGGGGATCGCGGATGGCGCCGCCCAGACAGGTGGCAGCTCCGCCGAAGGGCTCGATCTCGGTGGGATGGTTATGGGTCTCATTCTTAAAGAGGAGCAGCCAGGGCTCCTTAACGCCGTCGGCTTCCACTTCGATCTTCACCGTGCAGGCATTGATCTCTTCCGATTCGTCCAGCTTATCCAGCATGCCGTGCTTCTTCAGATATTTGACAGCGATGGTTCCAAGATCCATCAGGCAGACAGGCTTCGTTCTGCCCAGTTCTTCGCGGACCTGCAGATAATCTTCGTAGGCTTTCTGCAGCAGCTCGTCTTCAAAGGTGACCTTGTCGATGATGGTGCCGAAGGTGGTATGTCTGCAATGATCGGACCAATAGGTATCGATCATGCGGATCTCGGTAATGGTGGGGTCTCTGTGCTCATCCAGGAAGTATTTCTGGCAGAAGGCAATATCGCCCTCATCCATGGCCAGTCCGTAGTCCTTGATGAACTGTGCCAGCCCTGCTTTATCAAGGGAGGTAAAGCCCTCCAGCGTCGCCACCTGGGTGGGGATCTCATACTGAACGTTGAGAGTCTCGGGCTTTTCCAGAGCAGCCTCTCTTGCTTCCACCGGGTTGATCAGATACTTCTTGATCTCTGCCAGTTCAGCAGTGCTCAGCTCGCCGTACAGGGCATAGACCTTGGCCGAGCGAACAGTGGGACGCTCCTGCTGGGAAATGATCTGAATGCACTGTGCGGCCGAATCGGCTCTCTGGTCGAACTGACCGGGCAGATACTCCACCGCAAACACGGTGGCATCACCAAAGTCAGGCTCGTCATAGGCCAGATCGACCTGCGGCTCCGAAAATACGGTATTGACCGCATATGCAAAAAGCTCTTCCGAGATATTCTCTGCATCGTAACGGTTCAGGACGCGGACGTCTTTCAGCGAGGTGATGCCCAGAATGCCGTTCACCTGCGAAAGAAGACCGGCGGCTTCACCTGCAAATTCCTTTTTCTTTTCTACAAAAATTCGGTAAACCATATGTCTTATTCCTCCAGGGCTTTCAGAGCTTTTGCGCCGATATCATTGCGGTAATAGGCATTTTCGAAACAGATCTCTTTTGCGGCAGCATAGGATGCGTCGACCGCCTCACGAAGGGTCTCTTCGACAGAGGTGATGCCCAGGACCCTTCCGCCGCTGGTGACCAGCTTGCCGTCCTTCTGTGCGGCGCCGGCGATATAGACCCGGCTGCGCAGCTCCTGCGGAACGGTCAGCTCAAAGCCCTTTTCGTAAGCAACCGGATAGCCCTTCGATGCCATGATCAGGCAGCAGGCCGACTTGTCGCTGAATTCCACGTCGATCTGCGAAAGACGCTCTTGGGTAACGGCCTGCATCACGGTGAGAAGATCGGTCTTCAGCAAAGGCAGCACCACCTGGGTCTCCGGATCTCCGAAACGGCAATTGTACTCAATGACCTTGGGCCCGTCCGGAGTCAGCATCAGGCCGAAATAAAGGCACCCCTTAAAGGTGCGTCCTTCGGCCTTCATGGCATTGACGGTGGGAAGAAAGATCTCGTTCATGCAGCGCTCTGCCACCGCATCGGTATAATAGGGGTTGGGCGCTACTGTGCCCATGCCGCCGGTATTCAGACCGGTGTCGCCGTCTCCTGCCCTCTTATGATCCATCGAAGAGATCATGGGAACGACGGTCTTGCCGTCGGTGAAGGAAAGGACCGATACCTCGGGTCCGGTGAGAAATTCCTCGATGACGACATGCTCGCCGCTCTTTCCGAATTTCTTATCCTCCATCATCTCCTTTACGGCAGCCTTGGCCTCGTCTCTTGTCTGAGCGATGATGACGCCCTTTCCAAGAGCCAGACCGTCTGCCTTGATGACCGTGGGGATCTTTGCCGTCTCCAGATAAGCCAGTGCCTTCTGCATATCGTCGAAGGTCTCGTAGGAGGCGGTGGGGATACGGTATTTCTTCATCAATTCTTTGGAAAAGACCTTGCTTCCCTCGATGATGGCAGCTGCCTTGTTGGGCCCAAAACAGGGAATGCCCTTTTCTTCCAGCAGATCGACCAGCCCCAGCACCAGAGGATCATCCGGTGCGACGACAGCGTAATCGATGCTGTTTTCTGCGGCAAAGCGGACGATGCATTCCAGATCGGTGGCCTTGATGGGTACGCACTGCGCATCATCCATCATGCCGCCGTTGCCGGGCAAAGCGTAGATCTTTTCGACAGTTTTGTTTTCATTGAGTTTTTTGATGATGGCATGCTCGCGTCCGCCGCTGCCGATTACCATTAGCTTCATAGGGTTCTCCTTAGTGGTGGAAGAGTCTCATGCCGGTGAAGGACAGAGTCATGTTGTACTTGTTGCAGCAATCGATGACCGCATCGTCGCGGATGGAGCCGCCGGGCTCAGCCACATAGCTGACGCCGCTCTTGTGGGCGCGCTCGATGTTATCGCTGAAGGGGAAGAAGGCATCGGAGGCCAGTGCTACGCCGCTGATCTGCTCCAGATAGGCCTTTTGCTCTTCGGCGGTAAACCGCTCGGGGCAGCAGGTAAAGTATTTCTTCCAGTTGTCTCCTTCGCAAAGATCCTCTTCGTTCTGATTGATGTAGCCGTCGATGGCGTTGTCTCTGTCAGGTCTTCCAAGACCTTCCTTAAAGGGCAGATCCAGCACCTTGTCGGCCTGACGCAGGAACCAGGTATCGGCCTTGCTGCCTGCCAGTCTGGTGCAATGGATGCGGGACTGCTGTCCTGCGCCCACACCGATGGCCTGGCCGTCGTAAGCATAGCATACGGAATTAGACTGGGTATACTTTAAGGTGATGAGAGCAACGATCAGATCCAGCTTGGCACTGTCGGGCAGCTCTTTGTTCTCGCTGACCAGGTTGGCAAGCAGCTCTTCGTTGATCTTGAAATTATTTCTGCCCTGCTCAAAGGTGATGCCGAAGACCTGCTTGTGTT
>JABUTE010000101.1 GCA_021443825.1 Bacillota bacterium | reverse complement strand
TTCCCTGAGCCATACTATTATGTTTACGATAATAAATATTTTGTTATCTATTGTAACCATGTCTGAAAAAGAATAATTTCAATATACTCAAAAGGCACATCCTGTGATAAAATTAATACGATTTGACCAAAGGTCATTCTGTTAACGATTCAATTATATTTTAAGAAAGGAATTTACTGTTATGCTTCTTATCAAGAACGGTCACGTAAAGACCATGGTCGGCGCAGACATCGAAAATGGCTGCGTACTCATCGACGACAACGGCAAGATCGCTGCTGTAGGTGCCTGCGTAGAGGCTCCTGCCGGTGCTCAGGTCATCGACGCCTGCGGCGCTCTCGTAACCCCCGGCTGCGTAGACGCTCACTGCCACATCGGTCTGGACAATACCGCAATGCGCTGGGAAGGAATGGACTACAACGAGATCGTTGAGCCTGTCACCCCGCAGCTTCGCGCCATCGATTCCATCAACCCCATGGACGAATCCTTCCCCAATGCTCTTCGCGGCGGCGTTACCACTGCCGTCACTGGCCCCGGATCTGCCAACGTCGTAGGCGGAACCTTTGTCGCCATCAAGCTGGCCGGCAAGAGAGTTGACAACATGATCGTCAAGAATCCTGTAGCCATGAAGGTCGCTTTCGGCGAAAACCCCAAGGGCTGCTACGGAAACAACAAGAAGAGCCCCATGACCAGAATGGCTGTCGTCGCTCTGCTCAGAGAGCTGCTCTTCAAGACCAAGCGCTATATGGAAGACAAGGAAGCCGGCAAGAATCCCGCTTTCGATATGAAGCTTGAGGCTATGATCCCCGTACTCAAGGGCGAGATCCCTCTCAAGGCACATGCACACAGAGCAGACGATATCCTCAGCTCCATCCGTGTTGCCAAGGAATTTGGCGTTAAGCTGACACTGGATCACTGCACCGAAGGTCATCTGATCGTCGACGAGCTGGTCAAGGAAGGCTATCCCGCATTCGTAGGTCCCTCCTTCGGCAAGAAGTCCAAGATCGAGCTGAGAAACAAGACCTTCGATACCGCAAAGATCCTCAACGAAGCCGGTATGACCATCTCCATCATCACCGACGCTCCTGTTATTCCTCTTGAAAACCTGCCCATGTGCGCAGCAATGGCTGTTGACGCAGGCCTGAAGGAAGAAGAAGCATGGAAGGCTATCACCATCAACTCCGCCAACAGCACCGGTATCGGCGACAGAGTCGGTTCTCTGGAAGTCGGAAAAGACGGCGACGTTGTCGTATGGACTGCTGACCCCATGCACGTTGTAGGCGCTCACGCAAAGATCACCGTCGTAGACGGCAAGGTCGTACACGAAGAGTAATCCTGAAATGGCATAACTCGACCGGTTCCTACGGGAGCCGGTCTTTTTCATGGGTGCATGCAGCTGCAGTGACAAAATAAAACTGACCGCTTCAGATCCTGTAAGATCGAAGCGGTCAGCCATTGGTGCCGACAGCGGGGGTCGAACCCGCACGGTATCGCTACCGACGGATTTTGAGTCCGTTACGTCTGCCAATTCCATCATGTCGGCAGGTGCTTTAAACGCTTAATTATATTAGCATGGAAAAAAGGGGAACGCAAGCAGTTTGTCTTTCTCTCATTGAAATTCCTATTGCTTTTGTTACCATTTATTGTATAATAATTCTATTAGATTTTCAGGAGGAAATTCATCAATGACTACTAATGCAGCACAGGCTTCACCCCTGGCCACTTACTTTCCCTTTATCGTTCTCCTCGGAATGTCCTTACTCATGTATCTGCTGATCCTTCGTCCGCAGAGAAAGAAAGAAAAGGAAACCGAAGAGATGAGAAAGAACCTTCAGGTGGGCGATGAGATCGTTACCATCGGCGGTTTTTACGGAAGAGTCGTTAAGATCAAGGGCGAAAACCTGATCATTCAGTGCGGTGCTGACAGAACCAAGCTTGAAATCGCAAACTGGGCTGTTTCCACAGTCGTAAACAAGTCATCCGCCCCCGCGGCCTCTGTTTCCGCAGCAGAAGCAGAAGAAGAGGTCAGCAGAAAGCCTTCCCCCAAGAGCATCAAAAAGCTGGGAAAGAGCTCTGACGACGAAACGGCAGAATAATTTGCCCTCATAAGCGTTATATCAGGCATGTGCAGAGCGCACATGCCTTAATTTTGTTAAAAGGAAACATGAAAAGTATGAAGAAATTTTTAGCAATTCTGGTAGTTGCTGTTACTGTATTTGGCTGGGTCTTCAGCTTTACCGGTGCGGGCAGCTTTGCAGGTCTGGGAGAACGCATCAGCCTTGGTCTTGATATGATCGGCGGTGTATCCGTGGTTCTGGAAGCCGATACCGATGCCACCGGGGCAGAGCTGAAGGGCATCATGGAGCAGGTCCAGGCCGTCATGGAAAACCGTGTCAACGAAATGGGCCTTTCCGAGCCGGTCATCACCATTGAAAATGAGAACCGCGTACGCATTGAGCTGCCCGGTGCGCAAAATGCCACCGAGGCCATCGAACAGATCGGCCGCACTGCAAAGCTGACCTTCCAGCAGGCAGACGGAACCGTGATCCTGGACGGAAACCATATCAAGGATGCCCAGGCAGGCGTCTATAACGGCTACGAAGCTCAGCTGATGAATACCTATGTCATCTCGCTCACCTTCGATGCAGAAGGCTCTTCTGCCTTCGAGCAGGCTACCAAAGACATCGTCAACGGAAAGACCCAGGCAAGCGAACGGTTCGCGGCCAATCAGATCCCTATCTTCCTGGACGATGACTGCATCTCCGATCCGTATGTATCCAGCGTGATCAGCTCGACCAGCGCTCAGATCACCGGCGGCTTCACAAAGGAATCTGCCATGACGCTGGCAGCTCTCATTCGCGGAGGATCTCTTCCTGTTACCCTCAACGAGGTGCAGACCGAGATCGTCGGACCTTCTCTTGGCATCGATGCCGCAAAGAAGAGCGTGATCGCCGGCATCGTCGGTATCTTGCTGATCTGTGTCTGCATGTTCGCCGTCTACCGGGTCATGGGTGCTGTTGCAGATATCGCTCTTTGCCTCTATGTTCTGATAGTGCTTTGGATCTATGCCGCTTTTCATATCGTTCTTACGCTGCCGGGCATTGCAGGCCTGATCCTGTCGGTAGG
>JABUTE010000303.1 GCA_021443825.1 Bacillota bacterium | reverse complement strand
GCTGGACTACGAATATACCGTCGATAAGGCAGCCGGAACGACCGTGATCAACTCCGAAGACGATATCAAGGTCACCGTCGTAACCAAGATGGATGACACCGATATCAACAGCTACACCACCTACCTGCACGACGATGACGACTTCGACGGCAGCAATTTCGGAACAGACGCACAGCTGAAGCTGCATGTCTTCGCTCCGACTCTCACCTACAAGGATGCCAACGTCTACCTGGGCGGCACCTACCCCAACTTCAGCAGCGACGACAGCAAGGTGCTGGAGTCCACCGTATGGAAGAAGGGCAGCACCACTGCTACCACCGACATGGGCACCGCTCCCACCCTGACCCGCGTCTACGAGACCAAGACCGGCCAGATCACCGATACCGCCGATGTGAACATGAACGTGACCGCCGTTAAGGTGGGCAGTCTGGATATTTCCGACCACGTCACCTTCGTTCACAACGCCTGCGGCAATCCCAAGCTGAGCCCCGAGTGCTCTGCTCTCAGCAGCCACAAGGGCCTGACCGGCACCGAGTTTAAGCTGCACGTGTTCAGCCCCGAGCTGACCTTTACCGATAAGACCCTGTACTACGGCGAAGACTTTGATCTGAGCACTGCAAACTTCCAGTCCGGTTCTACCACCTGGAAGAACGGCGACCGCACGGCAGGCACCAATGCCACCATGAGCAACACCGCTCCCACCCTCACCGTCACCTACGCAGCAGCTACTGCCGATGCAGATAAGCTGTCCGGCGGCAAGATCAATACCCCCGACGGTAAGATCGCCATCGAAGCCACCGTAAAGGCAGGCTCCGCCGATCTCACCGCAAAGACCGGCTTTAAGCACAGCCACACCGGCTGCGACAGCGCCATCGCCGATCACATGGGCGATGCTTCCTCCAATGAAGCATGGATCCACGTAGAAAATTGCCAGCTGACCGTTAAGAAGAGCGGCGGAAATGCCGATGAATCTTATATCATCTATGTCAAGAAGGATGGCGTCAAGTATACCGAAATGGTTCTGCACGGCGGCGAAGAGGTGACCCTCTACCGTCTGCCCGTGGGTAACTACACCATCACCGAAGACACCGCCTGGTCATGGAGATATACCGCCTCTTACAGCGGCGACGGCAATCTCACCGGTGCGGCAAAGAATGAGGGCTCCCTCACCTGCACCAACACCAAGAACGAAGACAAGTGGCTGGATGCCTTCAGCGACATCGTAAACAACGTAAAGAGCAAGTAAGGAAGGAGAAAAAATGTTCAATAAGTTAAAAAAACTTACCACGCTGCAGATCTCTCTTCTTCTGATTGTTCTGATGACCGTCGGCGGAACCGTTGCCTATCTGGCAGCGACTCCCAAGGCGGTGGAGAATACCTTTAATCCCTCCTCGGTAGACGTTGAGATCGAAGAAGAGTTCGACGGCACCGAAAAGACGAACATCAATGTGACCAACACCGGCGACATCGACGTTTACGTTCGCGTCAAGCTGGTCACCTACCGCGTAATGGAGATCGATGGCAAGGATGAACGCATCGGCGGCACTGCCACCATTCCCGCCTTCACCCTGGGCACCGACTGGGTACAGGGCAGCGACGGCTTCTACTACTACACCAAGCTGGTTGCTCCCGGACAGTCTCCGTCCGCACCGCTGGCTGACTCCATCACCCTCGTTACCTATACCGACGCTGACGGCGGCAGACAGGCCATCGATGTTATCGCAGAAGCGATCCAGCCCCAGCCCAAGTCCGCTGACAACGCTGAGCCCGACACCTACGACAAGGCATGGGCTGTTACCAAGTAAAGGAGGAAGAAAAAATGAAGCTTAACAAACGTTCCCTCCTTTCGCTGCTGCTGACCATGGTTCTCGTTCTGGGAACCGTATCGTCAGCCTTTGCAGCCGGCACCCTTACCTTCCTGGGCCAGAGCCAGGGCTTTGACTTCGACTCCAAGGGCCAGTATACCGAAAGCGACCTGTTCGGCGGTCTTAAGACCGTGCTGCCCGGCGATGAGATCACCGATGTGATCACCTTTAAAAACATGGCCAATGACTGCGACTACGTCGACCTTTACATGAAGGCCGAGATGCTGGTCGAAGGCGATGAGCAGATGCTGAAAAAAGACCAGACCCCCGTCGAAGAGCAGAAGGCCTTCCTGGCCAAGCTGCACCTGACCGTTGAAAACGACGGCGTTGTCATCTACGACGGCACTCCCAATCTGGTTGATGCCACCACCGGCCTGGAAGAATTCGTTCTTTTGGCAAAGCACATCAAGGTAGGCGAGACCAAGACCCTGAACGCCATTCTCAAGGTTCCCGAAGATCTTGATAACGAAGATGCCGGCAAGCTGGGCACCGTCAAGTGGGTATTCCACGTCGATGCCTTTAACGAAGACCAGTTTACCGTTCGCAAGGTTTGGAGCGACGGCAGCGCAAAGCACGAAAAGGATTCTGTAACGGTGCACCTGATCCAGGAGATCACCGATACCAAGTCCGGCGCTGTCAGCGAAAAGACCTACGACACGCAAGTGCTCAATGCAGACTGCAACTGGGCCTACACCTGGAGCGAGCTGCCCAGAACAGGTAGCTTCGGCTCGAAGACCTATTCGTATCACGTTACTGAGGATGCGGTTGCCGGCTACACCGCCCGCATCACCGACAGCGCGAACGGTCAGACCATCACCAACCAGAAGAATACACCCATCGTTCCTCCCGGCGGCACTGTTGATCTTCGTGTCGACAAGGAATGGGAGCTGGCAGCCGGCCAGCAGATGCCCGAAAGCGTCAAGGTCGGCCTGTACAAAGACGGCGAGCTGAGCAGAACCGTTACTCTTTCCGATGACAACAACTGGAGCTATCTGTTCGAAAACCTGAGCGACCGCTACAGCTGGTCGGTAGGCGAGATCGATGTTCCCGAGGGCTTCACCTCTTACATCACCAAGAGCAGAGGCGTTACCACCATCACCAACGTGGCTGATTCCAAGCCGCCTCAGGGCGCCCTGGTCAGCAGAAGCGTCACCAAGGTATGGGACGACAACAACGACGAGCTGGGCCTGCGGCCTGCTTCTGTCGGCGTCGTTCTCATGAAGGACGGCGAGGCCTACGAAACGGTCGAGCTCTCCGCTTCCAACAACTGGAGCTA
>JABUTE010000123.1 GCA_021443825.1 Bacillota bacterium | reverse complement strand
CAAGCCTTTAAAGGCTTGCTCTTTTTCAAGTTCTTTATGGTAATAACTCATTCCAATTGCACTGCAGTCAGATCGCTATCTCATACTGCTGTTTCAGATCGTTCAGCATATCGTGCTTAATGTATCCGTCGTTCTGCATTCGCCCCACAACGATTCCGGGGGCAATGCCCAAAGCAGCGGCATATGCCAAAATGCTGGAAGATGAATAATTGCCCTGCTCGATAAACCCCTTAAAACTGTCGGTAGCGATCAGCATATCTCTTGACCAGAGGTCTGCAGCGCGCTCTTCTTCGTCAGATGTTCCGTTGGCCAGACCGATATGACCTAATACGATGTGTGCCAGTTCATGGAATAAACTGAACCAGAATTTATCGGCATCTTTTCCTCTTGCAGTGAGACCAAGCACGATTTTATTTCCATCCATAAAGGATGCTCCTTGTAAAAAAGAGCCCTTCAGATGAGGCAGAAAGACCAGTGCAACACCGCATTCGGCAAGCATTGCTTTGAGTTCAGGGCAAAACTGCTCCGGTTCGGTAACGGTCATCTTCCGTATCATGGGAATAATCGACTCCAGCCGTTTTCGATCAATGGGACCGGTTGTAATGCTTCTGGCTTTTCGTTTTGCCTCCTGTATCCATGCTAAAAGCGCAAGGTCGCTTTTCTCGGTAATTGCAAGGCGCCGGCAAGCGATTCTTGTGATCTGATCATTTTCTAAAAGCGAAAGCGAAACGACCTCGAAGTATTTGCGCAGATGGATCACCTTTTCTTTCGAATTCTTTGTTTCCGGAATCCAACCGTACCTTGCCATTTCGCTGTACGGAAGCCGTTTGGCCAAGGCTTCATCTTCTTCCATCGAATTTTCTGCTTCGACCTTTATCAGCTTTTCTCGGTATACAGCCTCCAGTTCGCTCCAGAACTTTGCAGGCACACCAAGTACAACCTCCAGACGAATCGCCACATCGGGGGTCAGCTGGACATCTCCGTTGATAAGCTTGCTGATATGTTTTTCCGACAGATCCATTCGTGCAGCAAATTCCTTCTGACTCATGCCTCTGTTATTCAGTTGTTCTTTAATTGTCGCCCCGGGCGGCGTTGCAATATAGCTGCGGCTTCTCACCATTGTACTGCCTCCTGTCGATCTCTATGCTAATGGTAGTCTACGATCTCAAGAATATGCGCGATCTGAATTTTTTCGCCATGCTTTTCGAAAACGAGTCTGTAGGGCTGGACCAGATCGACCGCATATTGGCCTTTTCGATCGCTGGTCAGCGGATGACACCTTCCGATATGATACTGTATCATCATCTCAACAGTATCCGCGGCTGCGATCTCATCGATACGCATCTGGATCTTTGCTGACATTTCTTTTCCGTAGGTCTTGTCAGAAACCTTTGCATCCGTACAAACCTTCTCGAGTTTTTTACTTTTGTACGTTATTATCAACGGCTTTCCTCTTTCTGAATTTACCTCCAAGGTAAATTCAAAATAGCATACAACAACTGTTTTGTCAATTTGGAATTTACCTGCAAGGTAAATCGCAGGTGCAATCCAAAAGAAGTATCAAGGAAAGGAAGTTACTCATGTTTTGGCGTGAAATTGCGCAACAGATTCTATGAATTACAATACAAAAAGAGGCTCGGAAGCCTCTTTTTCAATATGCAGATCATAACGAGTATCTGCACATTTTCCGCCGATCAATATGCAGATAACCTCAGATAGCGAATGGCCGGCTGCTCCTATTGTAAGCAGGACGCGGTCACAATGTTCATTCGATGCAGTCCGGGCTCTGGGGGAGCGACTGCAACCGTATGCACCTGTCCCCACCCTTCTTCTTGAAATTGTTCCGGTATACCGTTATAATCATGGATGAGGTGATTATGATGACGCTCAAAAGACTCTTAGACGAAAAGAAAATGACCCAATACAGACTGGCAAAGCATTCCGGCGTACCCTATACGACGATAAACGATATTATAAACGGTGCATCGAAGCTGGAAAAATGCTCTGCAGAAACAGTTTACCGACTGGCGAAATCGCTTGATATAACGGTGGAAGAGCTGCTTGAGCCGTATATGCATAAGCGCGTAAGCTTCGAGCTGTATAAAAGCAATGTGTGCCACAAGCTGAAAGAAGACGGCGATATTCCGTTTCTCATCGAGACCTTTCAAACCGATAAGATCAGGACCCTTTACGACAGAAACTGGCATCCGGAAAGCCTCTATCTGCTTGCAATGACCGATTACCTTTGCAAGATCAACGATATACCGGTGCCGGTCGAATACTCGGATCTGAGAAAGTGCAAGCTGAAAGAGCCTGTTTTTCCTGCAAGCGTTCTGGCGATGGCCCTTGCCGCAAATGATGAATCCGTAAAAAGCGATGCCATCGCACATGCGATCCCCGAATTCCTGCGCTATAATATTGTAGAAAGCGAGATCCGAAATGTTATCTGAAGATAAGACCTTTACAAAAGAGAATCTCGATTCCTATCTCAAGGCCCTGGGGAAAGAGTTCCGTAAGCAAAACGGAACAGCGATTCCTGCAGAGATCATTCTGATCGGAGGAGCTGCGATCCTCGTAAACTACGGCTTTCGAGACATGACCACAGATATCGATGCCGTGATCAGGGCATCTTCTGCCATGCAGGATGCGATAAATACCGTGGGATCCCGTTTTGAACTGCCCGCAGGCTGGCTGAACTCCGACTTTATGAAAACCGCATTGTATTCTGCAGCACTTTCCGAGATATCCGAGTACTATCGCACATTCTCAAATGTGCTTCAGGTCCGGACCGTATCCGGAGAATACCTGATTGCCATGAAGCTTCGCTCCGGCAGGAAATATAAAAACGATCTTTCGGATGTGGTCGGCATTCTTACAGAGCAGTATGATCGGGGAAAGGAACTGGGATTCGATGATATTGACAAAGCTGTGCAAAAGCTGTACGGAGGCTGGGAAAGCTTTCCCGAAGAGACAATCCGATTTTTAACGGACTTACTGGCAGACCACAAATACCTGCGCCTTTTCGAGGACATTCGCATAGAGGAAATACGGGCAAAAGAAATGCTGATCGATTTTGAAAACGGCTATCCTCACACCTTAAAGGAAAGCAACCTCGATTCTATCCTCGAAGCCTTACGAAAAAAGGCGGATAAATGA
>JABUTE010000008.1 GCA_021443825.1 Bacillota bacterium | reverse complement strand
GTACGAAGACGGCACCGACCGCCCCCAAAGCCTCTGCTTTCAGGATGATGTCCAGGTTGGGCAGTCCGCTGCCCAGCAGGATCTTTCCACTCAGATCGCTGTCGGAAAAAAGAGCCAGTCTTCCTCTGACGCCGTAGACTCCGGTGGAAGGGGTAAAGCAGGCGGGAATGGCGCGAAAGCCCTTCATGGCCGGGCTTTCCACCTCTAAAAAGGCCGATACAGGATAGCTGATATAGGCAGGGTAATAGAGAATACGGGTCTTATAGCCGGATTCCTTCAGTTGCTCCTGAATGTATTCCAGGCTGCGGACCTCGGCGGGAAGGCTGGAGATCCTTTCTTCTTTGGAGATCTCGGCCGTATAGGTCATCAGTCGTTCTTTGGATACTTTTTGAAGGATCGTATCGATGGTCGACGGATTCATTTTTCGCGCTCCTTTCCTGAATGTTTGCAACGGGATCATATATGCTTTATTCCAATCAGTTATTATATCACAAAAATTCGTTTCCGGTGCGGAAATTCTGCTTCTGCAAGGCGGCTGCAGCACTCGCAAATTCATTTGACACGGCTTGGCGATCCGCATTATTATGAAATCGGTAGAAGGCTCAAGATCCTTATGCAAACAACGAAAGGAGGGCGCTTGCCATGAAATTTCTCGTCGTAGGAGCCGGTGCCATCGGCGGCGTTATCGGAGGTCTTCTGACAAAGGGAGGCTGCGATGTGACCCTGCTGGATGTGGCAGAGGACCATGTTCTTGCCATGCAGCAGCATGGCTTAAAGCTGATCATGCCCGATGGCAGCGAAGAAGTCATTTCCGTAAAGGCGCAGACCGTAGAGGAGTATCTCAAGAGCTGCCCCGGTCCGGTGGAATGCCTGCTGCTCTGCGTCAAGGGGCAGTTTACGGAGGCGGCCTTAGAGCCGTTTCTTCCGGCGATGGACGAAAACAGCTTTGTCGTTTCCGTCCAGAACGGACTTAACGAATATACCATCGAAAAGCTGATCGGAAGAGAGCGCACCGTCAGCGGCTTCGTCAATATCTTCTCTGATTATATGGAGCCCGGCGTCATCAATTACGGTGGAAAGGGCGCTTTGGTGCTCGGCGAAATGGACGGCTCCATGACCGGCCGTATGAAGCTGCTGGAACAGGAGCTGAAGGGGCTTGACCATCTGGAGCTCAGCGACAACGTGCTGGGCTACCTGTGGGCCAAGCTGGGCTATGCGGTGATCCTGCTGGCGACTACCCTGACCAACGAGACCATGGCCGATGTGATCGACGATCCCCGTTACCGCATCATGCTGATGGATCTGGCGTCGGAGACCTACCAGGTGGCGCAGGCAGAGGGCTTTGAGCTTCCCCAATTCGATGATTTCGATCCGGCCGATGCCTATCCAAGAGAAGGCCGCGATCTTGACAAGCTGCACCGCCAGCTGGATGTGCATGTGCAGCGGCTGCGTTCCTATACCAAGGTGCACAGCGGTTTCTGGCGCGACATCGTGGTCAGAAAACGCAGGAGCGAGGTGTCTGTGTTCGAGCTTCCCGTGCGGGAATGCGCCCAAAAGCACGGCATCCCAATTCCTCTTACCGCCCGCTGCTTTGAGATGTTTCGCCAGCTGGAGGCAGGCGAGCGGCCCTTTACCACAGATAATCTGGATGAACTGGTCCTTTTGGACCGGCAAATATATGCAAGGAGGTAACCCATCATGCTCGATTTTACCGGAAAGACCGTTCTGATCACCGGCGCTGCCGCAGGCATCGGCGGTGCTGCCAGCGAGCTGTTCGCAAAGCAGGGCGCAGCCGTTGTGATCGTTGATATCAACGGCAACATGGCAGAGGAAAAGGCTGCTGCCATCTGCGCAGCAGGCGGCAAGGCAGAAGCTCTTGTATGCGATGTATGCGATCCCGATGCGGTGGAGGCCGTCGTAAAGCATGTGGTCGATCAATACGGCCGCATCGATGTCTTTGTCAACAACGCAGGAGGCACCCACGGATCCCTCACCAGAGGCACCATCGGAGACTATTCCCTGGAGGAGTTCGACAGGGTGGTAAAGCTGAACCTGTACGGTCTGTTCTATTTCTGCCGCCAGGTGGTTCCCGTCATGCAAAAGCAGGGCGGCGGCAATATCGTCGTCGTATCGTCGGGGGCAGGCCGTATGACTAGCCGCTCCGAGGTGGGACGCATTCCCTATGCCCCCAGCAAGGCAGCCCAACTGGGACTGATGCGCCAGCTGGCCTTAGAGCATGCAGACGATAATATCCGGGTCAACGCCATTGCCCCCGGGTTGATCAAATCCACCGATTACATCGAAAACAACTGGCTCTCGTGCACCGAAGAGCAGAAGAATGCCACCCTGACCAAGATCCCTCTCCACAGAAGAGGAACCAGCGAAGAGATCGCCAATGGCATCGTCTTTTTAGCATCCGATGAGGCATCGTACATCACCGGACATTGCCTGGATATCAACGGCGGCATCTTTATGCTGTAGGTCTTCTGACGCAAAAAACAAAAGCAGCGGCCCGTCCCCAAAAGGACAGGCCGCTTTTTTATGGGATCACAGAAAAGAGGTCGAACCGAAAGCTTAGCCGTTTCTCTTTTGCAGCACCGGCTGGCAGATATCTTTAAAGCCGACCAGCTCCAGGGCCAGCAGAAAGGCTCTTTGCGGGCCTTTATAGGCATCGGTGGGCAGGAACCGCTCCGTTACCGCATGACCGTCGTGCTGGGTGCCGCCTCTTCCGATGGCAACGCCGGGAACGCCCAGGCTGATGGGAATATTGGCATCGGTGCTGCCTCCGCCGAATTTGGTCGCAAAGCCGATGGCATCGTTGGCTGCCTTGGCGGCCTGCGCAATGGGATCGGTCTCGCTCTGGCTGCCGCCGGGGCGGATGCTCAAAGCCTCGCAGGTGAGGGTCAGGGTCTCGGTGGGATGGTTCCAGCGGGCCAGCTCCTCTTCCAGAGCCTGCTGACAGGCTGCTTTCACCTGTGCCACCAGAGTCTCGAGAACAGCGCCATCGACAGAGCGCATATCGATGAGCATGGAGCTTTCGGAAGGAATGGCATTGACCGAAACACCGCCGCTGACCACGCCCACATTAAAGACGGTCTTGGGCTGGGAAGGAACCTGGATCTCGGCGATCTTTGCGATGGCCCGGCCCAAGGCGTTGTTGGCATTGGGAATGCCGAAGGCTCCCAGGGCATGGCCGCCTACA
>JABUTE010000317.1 GCA_021443825.1 Bacillota bacterium | reverse complement strand
CATGAAGAGGAATGCAGCTGCGGTCATCACCACGAGCACCATCACGACCACGATGAGGAGTGTGAGTGCGGCCACCATCATCACCATGACCACGATCATGAAGAGGAATGCAGCTGCGGTCACCATCACCACGGTCATCACCATCATCACCACGATGCCGATGAGGTCTTCAGCAGCGTGGGCTGCGAGACCGCAAAGCGCTATACCAAAGAGCAGCTGCTGGAGAGCCTTAAGGCCCTCAACGACACGGAACGCTTCGGCACTGTGCTCAGAGCGAAGGGCATCGTAGCCGGCGAAGACGGCAAGTGGTATCACTTCGACTTTACTCCCGAAGAGGAAGAAGTAAGAGAAGGCTCCGCTGCCACCACCGGACTTCTTTGCATCATCGGCGCGCAGCTGAACGAAGCTGCCGTAAAGCAGCTGTTCGGAGTGTAAGCTATGGCAGATAAACAGCCCAAGGCCTTGATGGAAGACGTTCCTGTCTATCTTTTTACAGGCTTTCTTGAGGCCGGCAAAACGACCTTTATTCAGGAGACGCTGGCAGATCCCCGGTTCTCTGCCGGAGAACGCACCCTGGTGCTTCTCTGCGAGGAGGGCGAGGTGGAGATCGATCTGTCAGCCGTTCCCGAAGATAATTTTATCGAAGTCATCGACGATCCTGCGCAGCTGACCCCCGAAAACCTGCAGGCCCTGCTGGATAAGCATTATTGCGAGCGGGTCCTGGTGGAATACAACGGCATGTGGCTCATCGAAAAGCTGGTCGCGGCGCTGCCCGAGCCCTGGATGATCTATCAGGAGTTCTGCTTCTTCGATACGGCGACCTTCCTTCCCTACAATCAGAACATGCGGCAGCTGGTCTACGATAAGCTGCAGACGGCAGACTGTGTCGTGTTCAACCGCTTCAGCGACAGCGACAGCAAGGAAGAGCTTCACAAGATCGTAAGAGGCGCCAGCCGCAGGGCCGACATCGTTTACGAATGGCCCGACGGAACGACCGATTACGACGACATCGAGGATCCTCTTCCCTTCGATCTGGAGGCCCCCATCGTCGAGATCGCCGATCGGGATTACGCCATCTGGTATCGCGACATGGGCGAAGAGATGGATAAATACAAGGGCAAGACGGTTCGAGTAAAGGGAACCACCGGCTTTGCCGTCGGCCTGTTCGGAGGCAGCTTCATTCTCGGCCGTCAGGTCATGAGCTGCTGCGTCGAAGATATTCAGATGGCGGGGCTTGCCTGCGAATGGAGCGGCAAACGCCCCAAACTAAGAGACTGGGTCATCGTCACAGCAAAGATCGAGATCAAGCGTCATATCTGTTACGGGGGAAAGATCGGACCTGTGTTGGTCGTCAGCAAGCTGGAGCAGGCGCAGGAACCTGAGGATCCCGTAGCAACATTCTATTAACTGACAGAGGCAATATGAGCATTTCCGCAAAAAGCAATACGACCCATATGGCAATGACGAAGGGCGCGATGCCCTGCTTCGTCATGGGTGCGATGCGTGCCATGTACATGTGCATGTGCGGCATGTGCATCATGGAAATGAGCAAAATCAATATTTAAAACAAAAAACCAGCAGTCGAAAGGCTGCCGGTTTTTTTCTGCTAAGAAAGAAGGATCACCATGAAAAAAGGAAACCCCAAAGCCTTACTTCCCATCATCGTTTTTTTAGTATTATATCTGGGTCTGGGAATTCTGTTTGAATATGTCATGAAGGTGCCCATGGGCTTTTACAACGTGCCCATCGTCGTCATGTTTATGATCGCACTGCTGGTCGCCTGTATGCAGGCCAAGGGCAAGACCTTTGAACAAAAGCTGGAGATCATGGCAAAGGGCGTCGGCAATCCCGATATCCTGACCATGATCCTGATCTTCCTGTGCGCCGGTATCTTTGTCGGTGTTGTCGGCAGATCGTCTGCAGAAAGCGTTGCCTACTTCGTTCTGTCGCTGATCCCCGCCCAGTTTTCGGCGGCGATCCTGTTTGTGATCAGCTGTATCGTTTCCATTTCCATGGGAACCTCGGTTGGTACTATTACGCTGATCATGCCCATCGCTCTGGCTGTTTCCAATGCGTCGGGCTTTGCGCTTCCCCTTTGCGCTGCATCGGTGGTCGGCGGCTCCATGTTCGGCGACAACCTGTCCTTTATTTCCGACTGCTCTATCGCGGCCTGCAACGGACAGGGTGTCAAGATGAAGGATAAGTTCCGTCACAATATCCCCAAAGCAGTGCCTGCCGCCATCCTGACCTTCATCATCGTTCTCGTTTCTTCCATCCGCACCTATCAGGGCGGTTCTGTCAGCGGCGACTACAATCTGATCCAGATCGTTCCCTATCTGCTGGTGCTCATCGGCGGTGTTGCCGGCGTCAATGTATTTATTGTTTTGATGATCGGTATCGTCAGCGGTTCGCTCATCATGCTGCTGACAGGAACCACCACCTTTATGAACCTGATGGTCAGCATGGGTGTGGGTGCTGCCAATATGTTTGAGACCATCATGGTCGCGGTTCTCGTATCGGCTGTCTGCGCCATGATCCGCGAAGAGGGCGGCTTTGATGCGCTGCTTTCCTGGATCAAGTCGGCCTTCAAGGGCCGCAGGGGAGGGCTTCTGGGCATGGGTCTTCTCGTCGGCACGATGGATATCGCAACGGCCAACAACACGGTCGCCATCGTTATGGCAAGCCCCATCGCCCGCGCCATGCGCGAGGAATACGGAATCAGCGGCGAAAAGGTGGCTTCCATCATGGATACGTTTGCGTGCATCTTCCAGGGAATGCTGCCTTACGGTGCCCAGATGCTGGTGGCGATCTCGGTCGCTACGACCAGCGGTGTCGCCCTCAGCGCGTTTGATGTCATCTCTCATCTGTATTATCCGTTCTGCCTGCTGGGTGTATCGCTGATCACCATCGCGCTGGAGCCCAATCATCAATAGCAGCCCGAACAGACGCATTTTAAAGCTTTTTACCGCCCGGCAGCCCGGGCGGTTTTTTGATGCCTGCTCCGGCACACCGGCCCGACTCTAACGGCACCGGGTTCCTGCAAGAGGGCATGGATCGGCAGGTGATGGCGAAGAAAAGGCTCTTTTTGGCTTTTCGGAGCCACACCTGCCGGGGTACCGTGCCCGCCATTGTGTCGATTCGGCCCGGGTGCCTCTTTTTACCGATCTCTCGTTTTGAAAAATCTTAAGATATCCGTCATGGA
>JABUTE010000238.1 GCA_021443825.1 Bacillota bacterium | reverse complement strand
ACCATCAGCTCATGCACAGCTTCATTGTGATAGAGCGACTTGTTGACCCCCGAGGTGCTGTCGATCCAACGCTCCATATCGCTGCCGAAGGCATTGGGGCCAAAGCCGTACAGGCAGGCATCGTGCTCTCTGTTGGAGGTGACGGTGGAAAGACCTGCGCTGTCATATTCGCTCACCGTTACGGTAATTCCCAGCTTTTTCAGCTGTGCCTGAATGATCTGGGCAAAGGTCTTGTTGACGGCAGAGCCGACTGCGATATCGAAGGTGAGGGGATTTTCGTCGCTGTAGCCGGCCAACTGCAGGTATTTCTGCGCCAGCTGCGGATCGCAGGGATAGGCATAGGCGCCGGACCCGTTGTAGCCGAAGGTATTCCATCCCCAGGTGGACTGGCAGATGTTGCCCTGCCCTTCGTAGGTCACATCGATCAGCTCCTGCCGGTCGATGGCATAGCAGATGGCGAGGCGGGTATTTTCATCCTGAAAGACGCCGGACTGGGTATTCATGGCCAGATACTGGATGGAGCAGCTGTCATAGCCCTGCAGCTGAAGCTTTTCATCCGCCGTGATGTGATCCTGCTCGCTGGCATCGGGGCTCTGACAGACATCGATATCCCCTGCCTGAAGAGCGATGAGACGGGCCGAATTATCGGGCATATAGCGGAAATTGAGATACTGCGTTTTGGGCAGTTCTCCCCAGAACTGATCGTTGCGCTTCAGCTTGACATAATCGCCGAATTCATAGGAATCGATCATAAAGGGGCCGGTGCCGATCAGCGCCCCGTTTTCAGGATCCTCCTCCAGAGTCTCTTTTGAGAGGATGGAGGCGGTGGGCAGGGTCAGCTGATAGGGAAAGTCTACATTGGGCTCATGAAGGGTGATGGTGACCGTATTGGCATCATCATCGAAGGCAACCTTCGCAAGAGATTTGCAAAACGATGCCGAGGCAGAGCTGTCAAGGCCGGCAGTGAAGAAGGTATAGGCCACATCGGAGGCCTTCATCTTCTTGCCGTTGTGAAAGACCACGTCATCGCGCAGCTGAAAGGTCCAGGTCAGGGCGTCGTCGGACTGCCAGTCGACGGCCAGGTTGGGGCGAAGGGTGCGGGTCTGGTTGTCGTAGTCCAGCAAAGTATCGAAAACCACACGGAAGATGTAGTTGTGCTGGGCGTTGGTGTTTTCCTGCGGATCCAGAGAAACGATCTTGCCGGAGATGCCGATGATGATCTCAGGCTTGTAATTCACCTGAGGGGATGCGGAAGGCTCTGCAATTTGATCTGCGGGCACTGCCGGAGCTTCGGTTTTTAAGCCGCAGCCGGCAAGCATTGACGAAAGAAGAACGAGGATGAGGATAAGGGAAGCTATTTTTTTCATTTTGTTCCTTATATATTTTGCTATATAGGGATCGCAGCATGGCTTAAGCTGCAATTATTGCCGATCAAATCATACTATATGCAAAAGACGCTTGTCAAAAGGAATTATGATTTCCTATTGAGGTGCCCTGAAGATAAGAATATAATTATTGTGTATGCATCACTAAGTATATTCGATTGACGAAGCAAAAGGAAGGAACCATGATCACACATAAGATCGCAGTCATCGCCGGAGACGGCATCGGTCCCGAGGTCATCGCAGAAGGCGTCAAGGTGCTCAATAAGGCAGCAGAGCTGGACGGCACCTTTGCCTTTCAGTTCGACTATTTTCCCTGGGGCTGCAATTATTATCTGCAGCACGGCCGCATGATGGCAGAAGACGGCCTGCAGACACTGGAAAACTACGATGCCATCTTTCTGGGCGCCGTCGGAGACCCGAAGGTTCCCGATCACATTTCCCTTTGGGATCTGCTGCTGGTCATCCGCAAGCATTTCGACCAGTACATCAACCTGCGCCCGGTAAAGCTGCTGCAGGGAGCCCCCTGCCCTCTGAAGGATGTTAAGCGCGAAGATATCGACATGACCTTTGTTCGCGAAAACAGCGAAGGCGAATATGCCGGCAGCGGCGCATGGCTGTATAAGGATCAGCCCAATGAAGTGGTCATTCAAAACGGCGTCTTTTCCAGAAAGGGCTGCGAACGGGTCATCCGCTACGCCTTCGAGCTGGCAAAAAAAGAGCACAAGACCCTGACCTCCATCTCCAAGGGCAACGCCCTCAATTATTCCATGGTCTTCTGGGATCAGATCTTTAAAGAGGTCGCAGCAGAATACCCAGAGGTCGAGACCCACGCCTATCTGGTGGATGCCGCTTCTATGTTTATGGTAAAGGATCCCAAGCGGTTTGAGATCGTGGTCACCTCCAACCTGTTCGGCGACATTCTCACCGACCTGGGCGCCGCCATCTCCGGCGGCATGGGCCTTGCAGCCGGAGCCAACCTCAACCCGGAAAGAAACCACCCCTCCATGTTCGAGCCCATTCACGGCTCCGCTCCCGACATTGCCGGCATGGGTCTGGCAAACCCCCTGGCCACCATCTGGTCGGCAGCGCAGATGCTGGAATTCTTTGGCCATCAGGAATGGAGCGACAAGATCATCGCAACCATCGAGCAGATGCTGGTAGAAAAGAAGTGCCTTACCCCCGATCTGGGCGGCACCGCAAAGACCGGCGAAGTCGGCGACGCATTTGCTGCCCTGCTCAGCCGATAGCACCCCACTTTCCCGTAAGGATGCCGGGCGTTCATTCCCAGGCACCCACAGAGCCTCACACAATACATAGAAAAAGCCTCCCCTGCCGGGAGGCTTTTTTATATTTCCTTCTCTACGTACTTACTCAGAAAAATGCTTGTATTTCGCATCAAAAAAGCGAATTATGTTTTCAAATGGAACTTCATCCGGGGTTGTATATAACACTCCATTTATCGACATGGAATTCGGACCGACAACAAGCACAATCTCTTTTGCGTTAAGGTAAATCTCATTGCAGTTGAATGTAATACGGTACAGCCATTGATCAATAGGCATACCTCCATCTACTATACACAGGGAGGATACAGAGGCAGATATACTTAGTATTTCTGAAGTAATATATATCGTCTCATTTGAATTATCATTGCACTCGAATTTTGCACATGGAGACGCCTGAATTTCATCAAATACGTTTATATCTTTATCCTCATTAAAATGTTGAATCCGGATAACAGCAGTAGCCAATAACAGTATCATGACTCCAATATATACAGTTGCTATTTTACGCATATTTCCTCCTCTGTAGTGGTCAAGCATTTTTGTAACACCACTGCCTAATTTATTCAGTTCCGTAGCGCTT
>JABUTE010000292.1 GCA_021443825.1 Bacillota bacterium | reverse complement strand
GTCGAGCGTCTGACGCCCGTCAACTTCGATGTCATGTCGTACGATGTAAAAGAGAACACCGTTCTCATCACCGGAGCAGCCTTCGACGATGTCAATCCCCACGAAAAGGGCCTGTATGCCGCCGATCTGACATCTCTTAAAATGAGAGAGCTGATCGCTCCCTACACCTATGAGATCGGCGCCGCAAAGCTGCTGTGCTGCGACAAGGCGCTGGTGCAGATGAAGAAGATGGGCTCCAACCGCTATGCCTGCGGCGATCTTTGCAGCGTCGATCTTTGCAACGGCGCCATCGTCATTCTGCACGGAATGGACTTTTCCGTCGGCAGCGTCGGCGTTACCACCGATGCGGCTTTAGACAGCGGAAAGAGCGTCGTCGTTGAAAACGGCCTTATGCATTTCATCATGACCGAATACGACAGCTGCTATGTGCGCACCTGCACCGCAGACGGCGTCATCAGCGAAAAGCTGACCGAAGACGGCGCCGTTACCAGCATCGACGTTAAGAACGGCCATACCGTCATGGTCGCCATGCGGGGCGACCGGCTGCCCGAGCTGTACGAATTAAACGAAAAGGGAGAAGAGGTCTGCCTCACCTGCTTTAATAAAGACCTGGGCGGCGAGCTTTGCGTCTCCTCTCCCGAATTCCTCACCTATACCGGCTCCGACGGCTTTGATATCCACGGCTTCGTCATGAAGCCTGCCGGCTACGAAGAAGGAAAGAAATACCCCGTCATCCTCAATATCCACGGCGGCCCCAGAGGCGTGTTCGGCTCGGTATTCCACCACGAGATGCAGCTTTGGGCAAACAGCGGCTATTTCGTCATCTATTGCAATCCCCGCGGCTCCGACGGCAGAGGCGAAAAGTTCGCCAACCTGTACGGCAAGTACGGCGACTGGGACTATGTCAACATCATGGAATTTACCGATGTATGCCTGGATCGTTATCCCGCTATGGACGAGCAGCGGATGGGCGTTACCGGCGGCTCCTACGGCGGCTATATGACCAACTGGATCATCGGAAAGACCGACCGGTTCAAGGCTGCCTGCGCCCAGAGATCCATCTCCAACTGGATCACCTACGAGGGCACCGGCGACATCTCGTACTGGTTCAACGAAGGCGAGCACGGCGCCACCATCGAAAATGCGAAGGCGCTTTGGGATATCTCTCCCATGAAGTTCGCCGATAAGGCCAAGACGCCCACCCTCTTCATCCACTCCGATCAGGACTACCGCTGCTTTATGGGCGAGGGCATCACCATGTATACCGTTCTGAAGATGAACGGGGTCGACGCACGGCTGGTCCTCTTCAAGGGTGAGAACCACAACCTCTCCAGAAACGGCAGACCCAGATCCCGCGTGCGCCGTATGGAAGAGATCGTTAACTGGATGGATAAGTATCTGAAGGACGGTGAAAAGAATGCTTAAGAAGATCACAGCTTCCGATTTATACGAAATGAAGTTCCTGTCCGAGATCAATTACAACAAGAGCGGCTCCAAGGCTGTCTTTACGGTAAACAGACCGGACGACAACGAAAACACCTATATCAGCTCCCTGTGGCTGTTCGATGCAGCTACCGAGCAGCTGAGCCGGCTGACGGCAGACGGTAAGGACTCCCGCACCATGTGGGAAGACGATTCCACCGTGCTTTTCTCTTCTCCCAAACGGGCAAAGGCAGAAAAGGATCACACTCCCTTCTACCGGATCAGCATTCACGGCGGCGAGGCTCTGCCTGCCTTCGATATTCCCGCAAAGGTGCGCAATATCAAGCCGGTCGGAAACGGCGTCTATGCCCTGATCAGCCGCATCAGCATCGCTGAGCCCAAGGACGAGCGCCCCGATCACGCCCAGATCGGCGTCGATTTCGAAGTCTTCGACGAGCTTCCCTTCTGGTTCAACGGCGAAGGCATCACCAACAAGACGAGAGATATCGTGCAGCTCTTCGACAGCAAGACCGGCGAGCTGAAGGATGTGACCGCCCGCGATTTCAAAGCGACCGGCATCGCCTTAAGCCCCGACGGCAGGCTGCTTGCCTACGCCGGCTATGCGCTGGATGAAAAGGCTGTCTATAACCGGGAATCCGGCCTCTGGCTCTACGAGCTGCAGACCGGCAAGACCGCAAATCTGATCCCTCAGGCCAGCGGCATGATCGGCTCCCTCACCTTCTGGGGCGACGAGCTGTTCTATACCATGAACCGCCTGCAGTTCCCCGGCGTCAATCCGGCCTACTGCCTGATGGATGTAAATACGATGCAGGTCAGAGAGCTGCCTTACTTTGACGGCGACATCGGCGCAGGCGTTACCACCGATGCCTCCTACGGCGGCGGCCGCTCCATGAAGGAAGTCTGCGGCGATATGTATATGGTGCACACCGTTCGCGACGATTCCCATCTGTGCTGCCATAAAAAGGACGGCACCGTGACCACCGTTGTCGGCGATGCAGGGGCCTTCATGGCCTTTGATATGGCTTGCGGAAAGATCCTGTATGTCGGAATGCGAGACGGCCTTCTGGGCGAGCTCTATCTGCGCGACCTTGAAAGCGGCAGTGAAAAGCAGGTCAGCAGCTTCAACAAAGAATATGACGAGACCCACGCCATCGTTAAGACCGAGCGTTTCACCTTTACCAACAAGGATGGATGGGAGCTGGACGGTTTCGTTCTTAAGCCGGTGGGCTACGAGAGCGGAAAGAAGTATCCCGGCATCCTGCAGATCCACGGCGGTCCCAAAGCGGTCTACAGCAACATCTTCCATCACGAGATGCAGATGATGGCCTCCAGAGGCTATTTCGTCTTCTTTACCAACCCCAGAGGCGGCGACGGAAGAGGCGATGCCTTTGCCGATATCACCGGTCAGCTGGGCGGCATCGATTACGAAGATCTGATGGAATTCACCGAAGAAGTGCTGAAGAGATATCCCGACATCGATCAGGAGAATCTGGCCTGCTGCGGCGGAAGCTACGGCGGCTTCATGGCCAACTGGATGGTCGGTCATACCACCCGCTTTAAGGCGGCCTGCGCACAGCGGTCCATCTCCAACTACTTCACCAAGGCCTTCACCACCGATATCGGTTACTATCACAACTTAAAGCAGATCAAGTACACCCCCTGGGAGGACTTCGATAAGTTCTGGGCAAATTCGCCATTAAAGAATGCTCCTCTTGCCAAGGCGGCGACCCTCTTCATCCAGTCCGATGAGGATTACCGCTGCTGGGAAAGCGACGCCTTCCAGATGTACATGGCCATGAGAAGCCGCGGCGT
>JABUTE010000005.1 GCA_021443825.1 Bacillota bacterium | reverse complement strand
TCGTCTTTCCAAAGACGGCAAAGAGCAGCCCTGGAACCATTCCTTCGGTGCAGCCGATTCTTTTGCGGGCATCTATTACCACGATCAGCTGCTTTCGGCAGGCACTTACCGGCTGAGCGGATCGTTTCGCACCCATGGATCGGCATCGCTTTTCATCGACGATCTTACCCTGACGTATCTGTCTCCATCCGCCGGTCTGCCCCTGGAAGGTGCGGTGCAGGCCGACAGGCAATGGCAGATCCAGTATGGAGAAGGGGGAAAGAATCATATCACCGGCTCCTTTACCCTGCCCGAAAGCCCTGTGGCGTATGAATCTCACCGGGATACGCTCTGCTTTACGACCATTGCCGATAATCCCTATGCGACGGTTTCCTCCGGCAGAGGTCTCACCCAGCAGATCTTAAAGGTCGATGTGCCCGAGGGCTATGCCGCGCCTCTGCTTAAGATCCAGACGAAGAGCAGCTATTCCTCCGATCCCGATACGCCCATCCGATTCAAGGGCTCGTTTACCGGTACGGTAGCGGGCGTCGCAGAGCCTTCCTTTGGCCTGTCGGTCGACACCCGCGAGCCATCCGGGATCTATACCCGCAGAGAACCCGGATTTGTCATAACCGCGGCGGGCCTGAGCGCGGGAAGGCTGACAGTGGAGGCCCGCAAGGGTTCCTCCTCCGATTCCTGCACCATTCCTTCTATGCGGATGTATCTGGTGCCTGCCTCTGCCTCAAAAGCCCTCACCGAAGGCCCTGTATTTGAAGCGGGCGGCACCGTATATTTCTTAAACCGTACCGCTTCCGATCGAAGGACCCTGTCCTTTGCTTCTCCGCAGGAAGGCTCGGTCACCATCTCCAACTTCCGCCTGTATACGGTGGAAAAGGGCAGCAAGGTCTATCCCGAGCCTCTGTATACCGCCAAAACAGCAGGGCTTACCGGATGGCAGAAGAACGGCGCTTCGGCAGCCCTTCTGACAGCGGAAGAAGCCCCTTCGCCGGAGGAATCCCGCGTGTATAAGAAGGGGGAGACGGTCGGGTATCAGTTTACCTATTGGGATTATGAAGATGATCCTGAAAAGGCCGGCTATTGGGTCTATACCCATGAGCCCCTCAACGATGGCGAGAATCCCATCGCCGGGCAGATCCTCACAAGTCCGGTCAGCCGTTTTTATATCGACGGCAAATATACGGTGGAACACTGGGCCATCGACGATGCGGACCGGGGCAAGGGGCCGGATGGCTACGATCTGGAATCCAACCATGCCTTTGCCGTCTTTTATGTGATCGGCGAGGCCGATAAAGAGAACCGGCCGCCCCGCATCGAAAGCATCCGCACCGATCCTGCCAAGGTGTCGGAGGGGGATGAATACGACCTGATCGTTCGTATAAACGACGACGAAAAGGATATTCTGGATCTGAAGGTGGAGGTCTATTACGAAGACGAAGCTAAGCCGTTTTATACCGGCGAAAAGCAAAACATCCGCCCCGGCAGCTCCGGCGTCTATCCCGCCCAGACCTTCACCGGGCTTCCTGCGGCGAAAGAGGGGGTCTATGAGGTGGTCGCCACCGTCAGCGACGGAGAAAGCTCTGCGGTCAAAAGCTACCGGTTCACCGTCATTGCCGCCCGAAGGCTTGCCGGAATGGTAGATCATACCGATGCCTGGGAGACCAACCGGCAGACATATAACTTTAACCATTTCAAGGATCGGGGCGCCTCCTATTTCGTTTCTGACTTCGCAAAATACAAGGCGGCAAAGCTGCCCCGAAAAAGGGGGACCAATGTCTTCTGGCCCGGGGAGGCCCTGCAGCTTTCTGCCGAAACCGAAGGTCCTGTGATCTCGGTCACGGCATCCATCGAAGGTACCTCGTATAATACAGTCCTGAAGAAGCTGACCTCCTCCGAAAACAAAGGAACGGTCATCACCCGCTTCGGGGGACAGCTGTGGAACAAGGCCATGGCAGAGGAATTTGCCAAAGCAGGTCCCGAGCAGAAGACGGTCCTGTTTACCGCCGAATACGAGGGCGGCGTGCGCCTTTATCACCGGGTGACGGTCATTTTCGACGGCGACGATCCCTACTGGCTGCTGCACAGGGCCTATTAGCAGCGAAAAACAATGGCAGAGCCTTCCCGAAAGGGCAGGCTCTGTTTTGGTATCTTTCATTTATAAAGTATGCTAAAATACTGCTATCTATTGCATATTTATGAGGTGCTTTCCATGATCGATTTTACCTATCCCGATATCAACGATGCTCTTACCGTGGAGCTGATCCGCAGCGAATACAACGGGGCCTACTGGGGCGCCAGTGAGCGCCGGCTGCTGACCGTCGCAAAGGAATACATTTCCATGGCCTTCGGCAAAGACCTGAAGTCCTTAAAGCATCTGGATCTTGGCTGCGGCGGCGGACGGCTGATTCCCGAGTTTGCCGCTTTGGAGGGCTCGGTCACTGCCCTGGAGCCGGATCTGACCCGGCTGGAAAAGGCGCGGGAGCTGGTGACCGGCATCGGTCTTGACAATGTGGCCCTCTTTAATGAATACAGCTCCACATTTTTGAATAAATTCCCGGAAAGCATTTTCGATACGGTGCTGTGCAGCCATATCTTTCAGCATATCTCCCACGACACTGCTGCGGGCATCCTTCGGGATCTGCACCGGATGACGACCGAAGATTCGGTGATCCTGATCACCACCACCTTTGCCGACGGAGAAGAAAACCGCTATACGAAGGAATACTTTACAGACGGCGCCCGCGTCTCGGAGCCCACCGACCGGCAGGGCTTTGAAGCGGCCATGGGGTGCATCGGGACCCTTCCCGTCTGCTCCTTCGCCCGCCCGTATATGGAACAGCTTCTGAAGGATAACGGCTTTGAAACAGTTCATTTCGGCGCCTATCATTTCGACGACGAGACCGATGCCCTCAACGATGCAGCAAACACCCTGGATCCGGCCCGCCTTCCCCATGCCCGCGATGCCTACTATATCGTGCGCAAAAAGCTGCCGAAGGTGTCGGGAAAGGTGACCTTCAGCCACTTTTTTTACGCAGAGGACGGAGTGATCAATGAGACTCTTCTGAAAGCCGATTACGAAGACCGTATGACAGAAGATCAGCTGGCTGTCAAGCGGGATTTTGATATCTGCGAAGGCTTTCTGTACGGAGGCGGCCTTCATTTTGAAGCCAACCGGTATTATTGCGGCGATCGGAAGGTGCGGGTCCATGCCCACGGCGAGACCTTCGAGGCGGCCCATGCCCACGCCGTTATTACGGTCTATCCCAAAGAAGC
>JABUTE010000211.1 GCA_021443825.1 Bacillota bacterium | reverse complement strand
AATCTGGAGCTGCGCGGCTTTATCCAAAGCAAGGGCAAACAGATCATCTCCACCCAGCTGGGCAGAGAGCTCTACCGCATTCTGCCCGATGAGCTGAAAAAGCCCGATATGACCGGCCTGTGGTGGGCAGAGCAGCAATCCATCCAGGAGGGTCAGCAGCCCTGGACCGTGCTGACCGACAGCGTCATGGACATGATCCGCAAGGTCATTCAGACGCCGTATCCTTCCATCGATGCCTACCTGGTGCCCGAAGACATGCGCCGGGGAAAGCTGCCCTTAGGCACCTGCCCCCGCTGCGGCAAGCCGGTCATCGAGGGAACCCGGGGCTTCGGCTGCTCCGGATGGAAGGAGGGCTGCAGCTTTACCGTCTGGAAGCGGGCAAAATCGGGCATGATGAGCCACACCGACATCAATGCGTCTATGGTGCACCAGCTGCTTTCCGGCCCCTGGACCGACGAATATAAGCCCGATGACGCCGGCAAGCTCATGCCCACCGGACGAAAGCGCACCGAGAATACCATCCTCATCAAACGGCTGTATTCCGAATCGAAAAAGAAGATCTACCCGGGAATGGTCTACCTGACCGATGAAGGGGAAGGCTCTCCGTTCGGGGCAGGCTTCGGCCTGGACTCCATTCCCCGGCTGGAACCGGAGTCGCTGGGCAAGTGCCCCCGCTGCGGAAAACCGGTCATCGAAGGAAAGAACGCCTACGGCTGCAGCGGCTACAAAGACGGCTGCACCTTTACCATCTGGAAGAAGGCAAAGGCGGGCATGCTGCAAAAGCAGAAGATCACCAAGGGCGTGGTGCGGACCCTGCTCAAATCGCCCTGGATCGACGAAACAAAAGAAGAAAACGGGCAGCAGGTGCCTACGGGGCGCAGGCGCACCGAAAAGCTGGTGCACCTGCGAAGGCTCTATTCCGAAGCAAAGAACAAATACTTCGAAGGCGACCTGTATCTGGCAGACGAAGGGCCCGAAAGCCCCTACGGCGCCGCCTTCGTGCTGGCAGGCTTTTCCACCGAGGCGCCAAAGCCTCTGGGCATCTGCCCCCGCTGCGGAAAGCCGGTGATGGAAAGCCGTCTGGGCTTCAGCTGCACCGGATTCCCCGACTGCCGCTTTACCATATGGAAGAATTCCAAGCAAAAATTGCTGGCCAACATCGAGTTTACAAAGACCGACGCGAAAAAGTTTCTCTCGGCAAAGCCGGTGAGAAAGCGAAAGCTGCTGGATAAAAAGGGGCAGGAATTTACCGCGGAGCTGATGATGATCGAAGAGCCGGACAACCCCTACGGCCCCGTCTTTCGGATAGTGGAGGGCACCATTTCCGTCAAGGATGCAGATCCTTCGCTCATCCGCACCGAGACGGTCGACGGCGAAACCGCCGGCGCCGAATATCTGCGGCTGCGCAGCCAGGCATTGGAAAGGGCGGCGGCAGCTTCGAACGAAGAACCGAAAGGAAAGGATACCGACCATGCAATACAGAAATGACAAATACGGAAATCCGCTGTCGGTGCTGGGCTACGGATGCATGCGCTTCACCTCCGCTGCAGGCAGCGTCGACATCGACAAGACCGAAAAAGAGATCCTGCAGGCCATCGAAGGCGGCGTCAACTATTTCGATACGGCCTATATCTATCCGGGCAGCGAAGCCGCTCTGGGCGAGATCCTGGCGCGAAATCACCTGCGCGATCAGGTGAACATCGCAACCAAGCTGCCCCACTACCTGATCAAATCAGAGGCTTCCCTTGACAAGTTCTTTGAAGAGGAGCTGAAGCGGCTTAAGACCGATCATGTGGATTACTACCTGATGCACATGCTCACCGATATCAAGACCTGGGAGCGGCTCAAGTCGCTGGGAATCCTGGAATGGATAAAGGCAAAGCAGCAAAGCGGCCAGATCCGCCAGATCGGCTTTTCGTACCACGGTAATTCCGACATGTTCTGCCGGCTGCTGGACGCCTACGACTGGGATTTCTGCCAGATCCAGTACAACTATCTGGATGAGAACAGCCAGGCCGGCAGGGCCGGTCTTATGCACGCCGCAGAAAAAGGCATTCCCGTGATCATCATGGAGCCTCTGCGGGGCGGACGCCTGACCAATCACCTGCCCAAGGAAGCGGAAAAGCTGCTTCGAGAAGGCGGCAGGACGCCTGCCGAATGGGCCTTCGACTGGCTCTGGGATCAGCCCCAGGTGACCGTGGTGCTGTCGGGTATGAATTCCACCGAGATGGTCAAAGAAAACCTGCAGAGCGCAGGCCGCTCCTTTGCCGGCATGCTCACAGAGCAGGACCGTGCGCTGATCGGCAAGGCAGTGGCTGCCATCAATGCCAAAATGAAGGTCGGCTGCACCGGCTGCCGCTACTGCATGCCCTGCCCCATGGGCGTGGATATTCCGGGCACCTTTGCCGCTTATAACCGCTTTTCTACCGACGGCTTCTTTCAGGGCGAGAAGGACTTTTTCATGTGCACCGCCATTCGAAAGGATTCCACCTCGCCATCCAAATGCATCGGCTGCGGAAAATGCGAGAGCCACTGCCCCCAGCATATTCAGATCCGCGAGGAGTTGAAGAAGGCGCGCCGCACGCTGGACAATCCGGTCTATAAGGTAGCTGCCGCCGTGATCAAAACGGTGATGAAGTACTAAAAACCGTGCAGGAGGCCCCCTGCGGTCGGCCTGCCGCAAACAAAAGCTCCCGTCCGTTCCTGCTGCGCGCAGGCTTCGGCGGGAGCTTTGTTTTTTTGTATTACTTACGGAAACGCCTATTTCAGGCTTGCCTTTACCACTTCGATCTCTTCGTGGCGCTTGATCTTGTTGGTGGTGGTCTTGATCATGGGCTGATCGGTTACGATGCGGCGATGGATCCTCTTAAAGGATGGCATGGTGTCGTTGATCTTATCCAGATCCTGAGCGAAGCGCTGATCGATGGCTGCCTCGTCTTCGATGCCCTGCTGGGCAAAATACTCTTTGTCGTAGACGATCTTTGCGTATAGAGCGATATCCAATTCGGAATCCTCTTTGGGAAGACCGAAGACGAACACTTCCTTTACATATTCCAGCTCGGAGATCAGCAGCTCGATCTCTTCGGGGAACACGTTTTTGCCGCTCTTTAAAACGATCACGTTCTTTTTTCTTCCGCAGATATAGATGAAGCCGTCTTTATCGGTATGGGCAAGATCGCCGGTATGAAGCCAGCCGTCTATGATCACCTTGTCGGTCTCTTCCTGGTTTTCGTAGTAGCCCAGCATCACGTTGGGACCTCTTCCGATCAGCTCGCCG
>JABUTE010000114.1 GCA_021443825.1 Bacillota bacterium | reverse complement strand
GCGAAGCGAACGCGGCTTTGCGCAGGCCTCCGGGCCGGCAGACCGTTATTGCTGTATTTCCGGGCGCGCTGCCTCGGCGGGTGTGCGCTCCGAAAAGCCAAAAAGAGCCTTTTCTTCGGCATCACCCGCCGATCCACGCCCTATGCAATGGTACCCCGCCTTTATCGGTAATAGACGATGGATCCTTTTTGCGGCTACAGGATGCAGTCGGCCAGAACCATTCCGCGGGCGGCGAGCAGGGCTGTCTCTTCGTCGGTTGCGCGGGCATCTGCTTCAAACACCGCAAAGCAGGTCGGTCCGGAGCCGGAAAGCTGCACGCAGATGGGTGGCCTTCCTCCCAGGGTGATCTGCTGCAGAGCCGCCAGCGAATCTGCGATTGCGGGAAACAGGCGCAAAGCAGGGGCCTGCAGATGGTTGAGCATGTGAGCCGTCTTTTCGGAAAGGGAGGCTGCTGCTTCAAAAAGGTCCAGGCTTCCGACCGAAGGGTCTGCATCCTGCTCGTAATCAGACGGGCAAAGCTCGCCGTAGACTGCTTTGGTCGGAACCGCAATGGCAGGGGTCAGAAGCACCAGCCTTGCCGAAACAGGCGCCGCCTTTTTCAGCTCGGTTCCCGTGCCGTAAGCCTTTGCAGAGGTCTTCCCGTTTTGCGCCCAGAGGCAAAAGGGCAGATCGGCACCCAGCTGCGCCGCCGCAGGCTCCAGCTGCTTCAGCTGCGCTTCTGTCGGGTGCTCCGGATCAAGCAGGCCCCAAAGCCTTGCCAGTCCGGTAATGACCGCAGCCCCGTCGGCAGAGCCCCCGGCAAGACCGGCCGCCACGGGAATATGCTTTTCGACCGTAATGTGGATCCGCTCCCGAATGCCCGCATGATAGAGCCGGTGCATCAGCTCTGCCGCCCGAAAGGCCAGATTGCCCCGGTCGCAGGGCAGGTCGGATCTTCCCGGATCGAGGGCGATCACCAGCTCTTCGGTTTGCCCCTCCGGTTCCGGCTGCCAGCCGATGATAACGGTATCCTTCAGGCTTACGGCCTGCATATAGCTTTCCAGGGCATGGTAGCCGTTGGGCAGGGTACCCAGCATCTTGAGTATAAAATTCACCTTGCCATAGGCGTTTACGGTGGAATGGATCATGGCGTTCGCTCCTTTTTTCGCAGCTTTGATAACTTGGGTAATTATAGCATAAAAAAACAGCGGGGCATATCGCCCCGCCGCCTTTGGCTCAGTTGATACGAAGCAGCAGCTTGCAATAGTTGACCATGCGCTGGCTCAGCACCTTGTTGGGGATCTGAGGATCGCGGATCTTTTCCTGCAGAAGAGATGCGAAAAGGGCGCCGATGATCTGGTTGATCTGCTCGATGGTCTCTTCGTCGAGACGGTCCTTTAAAATGGGCATCAGCGACGTTCTGTTGTGCTCAAAAAGATTTCCGGAGACCTGATGATCGCCGAAATTGGTCTTCGGTTTGCGGCTCTGAGGAAACAGCTCGAAATACTGCTTCATGATGTCGGTCACGTTGTGGCTGTGCTTTCCGTAGTACAGATTATACATATAGGGTGCATAATCAAAAACGGATTCGCTGAACACGGCCCAGTATTCCAGGAACTGCTCTGTCGGATCGGTGGTGGTGATGGTGTCGCGCCGCATATTATAATCTTTAAGAAGATCGAACGACGCGAACATGATCAGCTCTTCGGCGTCGGAAAAATGCTTGTAGACAAGAGCGCTGTTGATGCCCGAGATCTTGGATACATTGCGCACCGAAAAACCGGTCTCGTTATCCTCCAGAAGGATCTGGCGGGCAGCCTCGATCAGGCGGATCTTGATCTTTTTATTTTCTTCGTCAGTGAGTGGTGGACGACCCATGGATGTGCCTCCTAAACGATAATATTAATAGAATTTCTTATTCTTATTTTAGCTCCAAACAGGCAAAAATTCAAGAAAAAACGCGTTAAATTTTATGAAATCAAGGAATCTTTAAACATAAATTCATTTAATTTACTGTGCCGCGTCGGGCCGGCCGATGGGCATAGGCTCCGCACCGCCTGCATGCAAAGCATCCCCTGCCGCGGGAGCGATCTGCCCGAAAGCTCCCATCGGTGCCTGCAGAACCAAACACAGGTGCCGCGGTCTTTGTGATGCATCGATCACAAATCCGTCATGGTCATGACACCGAATCTGTGATAAAATAAAATGCTAAACTGAGAAGTCTGCGGGCGGATCCTGCAAGGGATCTGCACCGCACAAATACATAGAGTTCGAGAGGAGAAATCCATGAAAAACAATACCCTGATCGCGGTGGATAAAACAGGCTCCTACCGCGTTTATCTCACCGTTACCACCGATGTCGTAAAGAAGGCAGCGCAGATCCACGGCTGCACCCCGCTGGCTGCTGCCGCCTTAGGCCGCACCCTGACTGCCGCAGGCATGATGGGCCTGATGCTGAAGGGAGAAGGCGAAAAGCTGAGCGTGCTGTTTAAGGGCGACGGTCCGGCCGAAGAGATCCTGGCCTGCAGCAATGCAGCCGGCAACGTCAAGGGCTATATCCACAACCCCTATTTGGACCTTCCCTTAAAGGATACCGGCAAGCTGGATGTGGGCGGCGCCATCGGCCGGGGCACCCTGACCGTGATCAAGGATCTGGGATTGCGTGAGCCTTATATCGGCAAGATCGAGCTGGTCAACGGCGAGATCGCAGAGGATCTGACCCAGTACTTTACCGTATCGGAGCAGCAGCCCTCTGCCGTGGCCCTTGGCGTGCGCATGGATCTGCAGGGCCAGGTGGATGCAGCCGGCGGCATGATCATTCAGGTGCTTCCCGATGCCACCGATGCCTGCCTTACGGCGCTGGAAGACATGCTCTTTTATATGGACTCCCTCACCCTGCTGGTGCAGGATGCCGCCGCGATGGAGGGAGATCAGACGCATAACCTGCTGCACCTGATCTTCGATGCTCTTCCCGAGGAATTCCGGCCAGAGATCCTGGCCGAACGAAACATCGACTGGGTCTGCGACTGCAGCAAAGAGCGGATGGAAGCTGCCCTTGTTTCGGTCGGCAAAACCGATCTGACCCAGATCATCGAAGAAGACGGCAAGGCAGAGCTGACCTGCAGCTTTTGCCGCAGCAGCTATTCCTTCAATAAAGAGGAGCTTCTGGCCATCCGCGAAAATGCCAGAGGCTAAGGAGGCCTTATGAAAGACGTACTTCTCAAGATCACGGGCACCGTCACCAGCTTTTCCAACGGAGCTGCCGGCGATCCGGATGTGATCGAATTCATCACCGAGGGCAAGATG
>JABUTE010000073.1 GCA_021443825.1 Bacillota bacterium | reverse complement strand
GATCTTGTCGGCCAGCTCCTTGCCCTCAGCGGACTTCATGTCGATGGACAGCCAGTTCTTGTTGGCGCCGGCCATGTCCATGGCGGGGTCGTTGTTGCCCAGCTCGGGCATGCCGAAGCCCGGTCCGTCCAGGCGGTGGAGGTTGCCCTCGAGGGTCTCGATCTTGTAGATGGTCGCGCCCATCTCGCCGAGGATGCGCGGGCACGCGGGCATCGCAACATAGTCGCCCAGCTCGACGACGATGACGCCCTCTTCTGTTTTTCCGATGATATCAAAGCGGCGCTGGGTGCCGGTAAATTCCTCCAGAGTGGACTCGATCACATCCATGGGAATGCCGAAGGTGGTGCAGGCGGCAATGGCCGCAAGGCTGTTGGCCACGTTGTGCTCGCCGGGAACCGACAGCTTGATGTTGGTGATGAAGCCGCTCTGCCCGTAGAGGTCGTAGGCGGTGCTTCCGTCGGCGCTGAAGGTGATGTTCTTGGCGTAGAAATGGCTGGTCTCGTTAAAGCCGAAGGTGATGACGCGGCACTTCAGACCGCTGACCACCGATTTGACGAAGGGGTTGGAGTCATAAGCAAAGATGACGCCGTCTTCGGGAACCTTGTCGGCAAAGGTCTGAAACGACTGCTGGATGTGATTGATATCCTTGAAATAATCCAGATGATCGGAATCGATATTGAGAATGATCTCCGACCAGGGCTGCAGCTGCAGAAAGCTGTCCATATATTCGCAGGCTTCGGTAACGAAATAGTTGCCGCTGCCCACCTTGACGTTACCCTTAAACTGGCTCAGGATGCCCCCCACCAGAATGGTGGGAGAAAGGCCGGCCCGCTCCAGGATCAGCGATACCATCGAGGTGGTCGTGGTCTTTCCGTGGGTGCCGGAAATCGCCAGAGAGGTCTTGTAATCGGCCATGATGCTGCCGAGCGCTTCTGCCCGGGAGATAATGGCGATGCCCTTTTCCTTCGCCTTGCGGATCTCCGGATTATCCATGGAGACGGCTGCGGAATAGACCAGCAGATCGGCGTCGCCCAGGTTGTCTTCGCTGTGGCCGAGGAAGACCTGAATACCGGCTTCCTTCAGCTTTTCGGTGACGGTGCTTTCTTTCATATCGGAGCCGGAGACCTGAAAGCCTCTGCTCTTCAGCACGAAGGCGATGGCGGAAAGGCCGATGCCGCCGATGCCGATGCAATGTATGTGATGATACTGTCTCAGATCCATTTTACTGCTCCATAGCCTTTTCCACTCTGCTGCGCACCATATCGATGCCCATGATCTGCTGAACGGTCCAAAGATCGGGGGAGTTGGTCTTACCGGTCACCGCTCTGCGGATCACGGTGCTGACATGACCGACATGGCCCTTGTACTGCTCGGGGTTCTTCTTATAATCCTTGGGCTTTACTGCATAGCCCAGATCGGCGGTGATGGCTCTCACCTTTTCGAACCAGGCAGAATTGTCGTCGGCCGGATCGTAGCCCTGCAGATAGCGGGTCAGGATCTCTTTGCGGTCTTGTGCGCTGACTTCGGCAGGCCATTCGTCCTGATATTCGAAGTACTCATCAAAGAAATACTTCATAAAGCCGAAGATCTGCTCGGCAAAGATCAGGTCCTTTCTGGGCTTTTCGCCGCCGCGGTCGATATCGAAGATCTTCAGCAGCTTTTCCTTATTGGCACTGAACAGGTCGAAGATATCCCGGTGGTATTCTTCTGCCCACGAAAGCATGAACTCCAGGATCTGGGCAGCAGACTTTTTCGCCAGCACATCCTTGGAAACATCATTGAGCTTGGACAGATCGAAGAGGGTACCGGAGCTGCTCATCTTGGAGGCCGAAAAATCGAAGTCTCTGTAATCGGCCTCAGGATTTGCAAGGCGCCATTCCTCGTAGTCGGAATTGAGAATAGTCATCAGATATTCTCTGACCGCTTCGGGGAAGTAGCCCAGCTTCTTATAATATTCGAGGGAGAGCTCGGGATCCTTTCTCTTGGAAAGCTTTCTCTTCTGGTTGGTCTCTTCGTCGATCTTCATCAGCACGGTGTTGTGGCAGAAGATGGGGCGCTCCCAGCCCATGGCATCGAAGAGCTGCACGTGGATGGGCACAGAGGCCATCCATTCCTCGCCTCTGACCACATGGGTGGTGCGCATCAGATGGTCGTCGACCACGTGGGCGAAGTGATAGGTGGGAAGACCGATCTTTTTCAGAATGACCACATCCTGCACGTTTTCGGGCATGGAGATGTCGCCGCGAATGGCATCGACCGCATGGAAGTATCTGGCAGGATCGCCTTCAGAGCGGAAGCGGATGACGTATTCCTCGCCATTTTGAATGCGCTTTTCGATCTCTTCGTAAGACAGGTCTCTGTGCTTTGCATATGCGCCGTAGATGCCGGGATCCAGCTTGGCTTCTGCCTGTGCCTTGCGGATCTCTTCGATCTCTTCTTCGGTCATGAAGCAGGGATAGGCCTTGCCCTGACGCACCAGGTGCTTTACCATGGTCTGGTAGATCTCGGCACGCTGGCTCTGGGTATAAGGACCGTAAGCGCCGATCTCACCGTCTTTGGTCTTTCCTTCGTCGAAGGTGATGCCGAAATAGCTCAGGGTATCCAGCAGCACGGGAACAGCGCCTTCTACCTCGCGCTTGTCGTCGGTATCTTCGATGCGCAGAAAGCAGGCGCCGCCGGTGGTGTGGGCCAGCCGTTCATCGGCCAGGGCCCCGTAGAGATTGCCCAGATGGATGAAGCCGGTGGGGCTGGGAGCCATACGGGTGACCATAGCGCCTTCGGGAAGAGAACGTTCGGGATAGAGCGCCTCGTAGTCTTCGGGAGTTTTGGTAATGTTCGGGAACAGCAGTTCCGCCAGTTTATCATAATCCATAATCGTTTGCCTTTCTGAAATGTTTTCAAAATAACCCATATTATTTTAACAGAAAAAAAACTGTTTGTAACGAAAAAAATCAGTAGACAAACAGGTTTTTTATGTGTATAATCAACCTGTTCGCAAATGAAATACGGTGCCTTGGTCAAGTGGTCAAGACGTTAGCCTCTCACGCTGAAATCAGGGGTTCGACTCCCCTAGGCACTACCAACAAGCAAGCCTCTCATCGTTGATGAGAGGCTTTTCTTTTGCCCGCAGGTCGGCAGAATGGCCTGCACAGGGTGCGGACGGTGGCAACGATATTTGCGATCGGGCGAATATCGGTCCGGGTGCCTTTGCAAAGCCAGGTTCGCTTCGCCGTGAGCTCAAGCGTCTCCGTGCTTGCTTACGCGGGCGTTTTCGAAACTCGCTTGCAGCCTGTGATCGCATCCGCGATCAGAAGAAGGC
>JABUTE010000219.1 GCA_021443825.1 Bacillota bacterium | reverse complement strand
CGGGTCAGGATCTGCAGCACGGTCTTTCGAAATGAAGAGCCGGTCAGCAGCAGCGGAGGAAGAGGACCGGGGTCTGTTCCCTCAAAATACCGGTCCAGCCAGGCTGCGGTCTGCTGAAATACCGCAAGCTCCGCTTCCGATGCGTTTTCCAAAAGGCCTGCCCTGTCGTATTTCTGCCCGTCGAACCAAAGCCCGGTAAGCGCCTGACCGTCGGAGGCCATGGTCATGGGGCCGAGGGGGGATGGATAGTGGCTGTAATAGAGCATGGCGATCTCCTTCCTCTGACAAGATATGTCGAATTTTGGATATGGTTAGAATTACAAATTAATATTTTGCAATTCTAATTACATGCATGAGCGATCTTTTTTGACCTGAGACCGTCAGTCTTTCCGAAAAGGCTACAGAGCGATCGAATTGTTGAGCACCAGCGTGCTGTAGAGAAACAGCACATCCTGATCTGTAAATTCGATGTATTGCGAAAGCATCTCGCTGCGCAGATAGCGAAGATCCACCACAGTGATCTTCCGGTAGCCCTCTGCCAGCAAAGGCACCAGGCAGCTGCCGAAGGAATCCCGAAAGACGACCAGCTCCTTTTCCTCTTCGCAGGCAGGATTTTCGATCACCAGCAGAGCATCGGAGCCGGAAAGAAACAGCTCATAGGGGTCCTTTCCGGCCGCCTTTTCCAGATCGTAAACAAAGGCCTCTTTGGGCACGCCGGTGTTATAGCTGGTCACCGTGCAGGCCTCCAGCACCGGATCGGTCAGATAGCGGATGGTATCCGGAGCAAAGGGCAAGGCGGCCTGGCTTGCATAAGCCCCCGTAAACGCCTGCTCCAGCGTCTTTTCTTCGTAGTCTTCCGGGCGGCAGGAAAAACTGCTGCCCAGCATGGCGCTGCCGATGCGGTCTGCGATATCGGTAATGGCTTCCTGCCGCCAATGCTGGTCGGTGCGATAGAAATCGTCAGCCGTAAGCAGGTCTTCGATGGAGATGACCCGGGGGATCTCGGCCTGCTGCTGCACCAGAAAGACCGCCTGCTGCAGATCGATGGCCGGATAGCCGCTTTCGCTTCCCATTACGATATTTTTATCGGGAATCACGCAAAGATAGGCCGTGCAGTCGGTGCCCGCCAGATAGGTATCCTCGATCTGGCGAAGCTTTTTGCCGGCCGCCGTCATGCGGCTTTCGTTCAGAGGGTATTCCAGCCGCGACACATATCCGTTTACCGAATACAGACCGTTGTTGTCTTTTCTTGCAAATACGTATCTTGCAAGAACGGCCTTCAGGCTTCGAAAGCCGTCTCTTGCAGGAAACTGATCCATGGAATAGCTGTCAAAGCTGCTCATAAAGGTGCCGTTTTCCACCGTCTTTGCGGTCAGCTGCGGCTTCTGGGCCAGAGCTCTTCGCTCCGCATAGGAATAGCTTTGCGGAGGGCTGATCCAGGCAAACAGCGCCAGCCCGAAGAGAACGGCGGCAAACAGGAGGGTCGTCAGAAGAGCGTTGGTTCGTTTCATAGAACAGTCCTCCTAAAAGCGAAAATACAGGAAGGGATTAAAGGACCCATCCACCAGATACGCGGTTACGGCCAGCAACAACGCGGCGGGAACCGCCGGCTCCAGCGCACAGAGCACGTCATTTACAGACTTGCAGCTGCGCAATCTTAGCAGAGCGTTTGAAGCAAAGGTCCCTGCCCCGAGCATCGCCAGCAACAAAACGACGCCGTAAGAGCGCAGCTGATACAGGCTTTCTGCCGTATACAGGGGAAGCCTTCCGAAGGAGATCAGACCCAGCAGATCGGCGCCCGCCTGCGAAAGATCTGCCGCGTTGAAGATCACAAAGCCGATCAGAGTGCAGAGCAGCACATAGCCGTGACCAAAGGCCTTATGCCCGTCGAGCCAGCGTTTTAAGCCCAGCTTTTCGATGATCAAAAGCACCGCATACAGAAGGCCCCAGACAACGAAATTCCAGGATGCTCCGTGCCACAGGCCGGTGAGCATCCAAACGGTCAGGATGTTGCACAGCTGGCGCGAAAGCCCCTTGCGGTTACCGCCCAAAGGAATATAGACATAATCGCGAAACCAGGAGCCCAAAGAGATATGCCACCTTCTCCAGAATTCGGTGATGCTGCCGGAAGCATAGGGATGATCGAAATTTTCCATGAAGGTAAACCCAAACACGCTTCCCAGACCGATGGCCATGTCGCTGTAGCCGGAAAAATCATAGTAGATCTGCAGGGCATAGGCAACCGCATAGAGCCAGTAGAACAGCACCGACGGCTGGGCAGTCTGGCGAAAGGCCACGGTCAGCTCGCCCAGCACATTGGCGATCAGGGTCTTTTTTGCAAGGCCCACCGAAAAACGGCGAATGCCGTATGCAACCTTTTCCAGGGAATGGGTGCGATCGTGCAGACCTGCGGCAATATCCTTATAGCGAACGATGGGTCCGGCGATCAGCTGGGGAAACATGGCTACATAAGCCCCGAAGGCGATGGGATCCTTCTGCGCGGGAACCGTGCGGCGATAGACGTCGATATCATAGCTGAGCAGCTGAAAGGTATAAAAGCTGATGCCGATGGGCAAGGCGATGCCGGGAAGAGAGAGCCCCAAGCCGGTGATCCCGCTTACGATCTCGATGATAAAGTCGGTATATTTAAAGTATACCAGCAGCCCCAGATCATAAAAAACAGCACAAAGCAAAAGAGCCCTTCGAAGGCTCTTTTTTTCTGTTTTCTCCATTGCAAGACCGATCGCCCAGCCCATCAGGACGGACAGAGCAAACAGCAGCACCAGATGCCTTTCGCCCCAGCCGTAGAAAAACAGGCTGGCTGCAAGAAGCACCGCATTTTTCAGTTTTTTCGGAGCCGCCAGATAGAGCAGAAGCACCGGCGGCTGAAAATAATAAAGAAACGGAATACTCGAAAACAGCATGGATCGGCTACTTATTCTTCCTCAAGGCTGAGGGGGCACATGACAAAGCAGACCGTGTTTCCCACCGCGGCAGAATACTTTTCGTCGGCTGCGGTGCAGATATTCCAGCACAGATCGGCTTTTTCATTTAAGGTATTCATGAATTCGTCTGTCTTGGTCTGATCTTCGACGGTAAATACGTAGCCGACGAAGGGAATGGCGCCGATCATGGGGCCAAACATATAACCGTCGGTAAAGCCGCTGATCTCTTCGGAAAAGCCGTTGAGATAGCCTTCTTCTACGGGCATGCCGGCAGCAGCAAAGGGAATATGGTCGCCCGTACAAAGGGCGTTGCCCAGGTCTTCGAGCGTCTTGTATTCGCCGCTGTTCACCTTATCGGTAAAGTGAGCCATGATGATC
>JABUTE010000103.1 GCA_021443825.1 Bacillota bacterium | reverse complement strand
GCAGCGTGCCGCCGAAATAGCCGGCAACAAGACCGATGGCAACGCCAACGCAGGCAGAGATCATGGTGACGGCAATACCGGTCACAAGAGAGTTTCTTCCGCCGTACAGCAGACGCGACCAGATATCGCGGCCCAAATCATCTGTTCCCAGAATATGACCGCCTTCGCCGGGCTTCATCAAAAGCTCTGCGAAGTTCATTTCCGTGATGGGATCGTGATCGGTGAACAAAGGTGCCCCTGCGCAGAGGATCACGATGATGATCATCATGATCAGACCGAGAACGGCGATCCTGTTTTTGGTGAACAGACGAACGACATCCTGCCAGTAGTTGGTTACAGGAAGCGCTTCAAGCCCGATTTCGTCCATTACCCGATTATTGACGTTTTCTTTTTTATCGCTCATATAATCGTCTCCTTTCCTACTCAAGCCTGATACGCGGGTCTACCCACGCATAGATCACATCGATCATCAGATTTACAAACATATAGCTGATGCACATGATCAGGGTAATGCCCTGGATCATGGGATAGTCTCTCTTGGAAATCGAATTTACGGCAAGGCGTCCGATGCCCGGCCACGAGAAGATGGACTCGGTAACAACGGCACCGCCCATCATTCCGCCGATCTCACCGCCGATAACGGTGATGACAGGGATCAGGGCATTTTTAAGAGCATGACCGTAGATGACGGCTTTTTCCTTAAGGCCCTTGCTTCTGGCATAGCGCACATAGTCCTGATTAAGCACATCCAGCATGCTGGAGCGGATCATTCGGGTCTGGGTTGCTGCCATTCCGAGAGCCAGCGAGGATGCCGGCATGATCACGGCTTTAAAAAACGGCCAGATTCCCGCCTCGCTGACCGTGGTAACAGTCGCAGTCGACGGAAGCCAGTTTAATTTCAATGAGAAAAATATCAGCAAAATAAGACCGAACCAGAACTTCGGAAGTGAGACACCGACCGTTGCAAGAGCTGTTGCCATCGAATCGACAAAGCTGTTGTGTTTGATCGCTGCCAGAATACCTAAGGGGAGCGAGATCAGCAGTGCCAGTATCATAGCACATCCGGCGAGCCGCAGGGTTGCCGGATAACGCTCCATAATGCTGCTGAAAACAGGCTTGTTCGTGGCATAGGAAGTGCCAAGGTCACCGGTCGCAGCTTTTAAAACGAAGTTTAAATATCGGACAACAAAAGGTTTGTCAAGCCCCCACTCAGCCTCGATAAAGGCTCTTTGTTCGGGGCTTATGGCCTGATCCTCCGTGCCCATGATCAGCTCGACAGGGTCGCCGGGCGTCAGATACAGCAAAGAGAAGATCAGAAAAGATATCACAAGCAATGTGGGTATTGCCTGAAGGATCCTTCTCAGAATATAAGTCCACATAAGGTTATCTCCTTAGCATAAGCCCCCCGCGTAAATGCACGGGGGGCAGCAAACGGGTTTCGTATAGATATTATTCTACGCCAACGTTGCGGGTAGGTCCGCAGAGAGGCTGATATACGGATGCATATGCAAAATCGGTAACTCTCTTGTTTACGCCCATCTGGGTATATTCAAAGTATCCGCCGAGATGAGCGGCATCTTCTGCAAACATAGCAGCACATTCACGGAGAATGTCGGAGCGCTTATCATAATCGGTGGTGACCCATGCGGTATCGAGCTTTGCATCGATCTCAGGATTGGAGTAGTTGCAGTTGGGGGAGCAGGTGGTGGGATTGGTCTTCATCATTCTCAGACCGCCGTCAAGGCTGGAGTATCCGCCCAGAATGTACATCTGAACGTTACCGTTCTTGATATCGTCGGTATGAGTACCCCACTCAGCCGTCTGTGCGGTGCAGTCAACACCGATGGACTGGAAGGTGGAAGCGATAATGACAGCCAGTCTTTCACGGGCGGAGTCGTTGTTTCCGACCTGGAGAACGAAGCTGAGCTTCTGGCCATCCTTTGCGCGGATTCCGTCAGAACCCTTTACCCAGCCCAGCTCATCCAGTCTGGCCTGAGCAGCGTCAAGGCTGAATGCGGGAGTTACATTCTTTGCGGAATCATCAGTATCCCCGCCGGGACGCTCATAAGGAATGCAGCTGTATGCTCTTACAGCAAGATTGATTCCGGCATCGTTGGCAAACAGAGCCTTGATGGCGCCGTCCCAGTCGATGGCCATACGAAGAGCCTTTCTCAGCTCAGCATCCTGGAAGAAGCTCCATCCGCAGTTGAAGCCGACCCATCTGTAGGAACCGGTTCCGGAGGATCTAAGTTCGAGGAAATCGCACTTTGCGATATTTGCAACTTCGGTAGACAGAATGGAGAGCGAAATGTCAATTTCCTGATTCTGAAGTGCGATCGCAGATACGCTCTTGTCGGTAATGATCTTGAAGACGACCTTGTCCAGATTGGGTCTTACATAGAAGTCTTCGTTTCTTTCGAGGATTACGTGGGTATCGGTTACATGCTCTACGAACTTATACGGACCGGAGCCGAGGGGATGATTTTCGAAATCCCAGCCTGCTTCGATCATCTTTTCGCAGATGATGTAGCTCTGATACATACGGTACTCGAAGAGAACATCGATGTCTTTGGTGTGGAATACGATGGTGTAATCATCGGGTACTTCGATGCTTTCGATGGTTCCGATCAGGTCAGTATAACGAACGGATCCGTTTTCGGCTACCATATAGTAATCATAGGAATACTTTACGTCATGAGCGGTTACGGGAACCAGTTCATCACCGAACAGTTCGTTTCCTCTCTGCCAGTAGCAATCCTTTCTCAGGTTGAAGGTCCAAGTCTTTCCGTCTTCGGAGCAGCTCCAGCTTTCTGCCAGGTTACCTGTGAATTCGGACTGGGCATTCATATCCAGCAGGGTCTGGTAGACCTGTCTGATGACATAACCGTCACCGTCGGAGGTGGTCTTCCAGGGAACCAGGGTTACCATGGCCATATAGGTACCGATGGTGAGGACTTTCTCCTCATCGGCAGTCTGGGTTGCCGATGTGGCCGGGGAATTGGGAGTTGTTGTAGTTGTGCCCGGAGTTTCTTTGGTTCCGCAAGAGCAGAGCACCATAGAAAGGATCAGAAGCACAGATACAAGCGCTGTTAATCTTCTTTTCATTGCTTTTCCTCCTTATAGAAAAAAGCGGATTGGGTTGATTTGCTTTCGCAATATTTCCTTAAAAACGCTCCGGGACTGCCCTGGAACATCTTTGGACGATGGATCTGATGGCTTCTCACATAGATCGCTGTCGTTGGATCACAGAGAAGCCGATAAAGATAGATGGAAACAAGTTTTATAGACAATGTATTAATTACATTTTACTACGATTTTCGTTTGCATACAGAAAATTAATTTTGATTTTATCT
>JABUTE010000280.1 GCA_021443825.1 Bacillota bacterium | reverse complement strand
GCCAGCTTAACGGCCTCCGAATATTTCAGATTGCCGTTGGGCACATAGGTGGTCGCTGTTCTGCCGCTGACCAGCCCCAGCGCGACGGCCTTTTCGACGTCTGCTTCGTACCAGGCGCCCTTGGGTACATCGGTAAAGGATGAGGCAAAGGCAGTGGCAGGAACCAGCGTGCAGATCATGAGAACAGTCAGCAGAATGCTGAAGATACGTTTTTTCATGAAAAAACCTCCTGTCGGTCTTGCAGACGCACAGGAGGCTCGTTTCGTTGCATGTTTACCTCTGCGGATCTGCATAAAACATACCTCAGAGGCGAATTACCTCAGAGGCAGAACGGATTCTTTTTTTTAATCTATCACAATTGTGAATGTTTCGCAAATGGAAGGGAAAACTGTCACCGATCGGTAATGAAACTGTAACACGCGAGGGCGGCGCGCCCGATCTTCGATCAGAGCACCTGTTTAATCGCTTCCAGTAAGTCTCCGTATTCCGCAAAGGCCTGCAGCTGCGGGTTGTCTCTTCGGATCTGCTCCGTCGTGCGGAACAGAAAGCCTGCCTTGCTTGCCTTGATCATATCCATATCGTTGTAGCTGTCGCCGCTGGCGATGGTGGAAAAGCCCATGGCCTGCAGCCCCCGCACGGTGGTCAGCTTGCTCTGGGGGCAGCGCATCTGAAAGCCCTCGATCATGCCGTCTTCTCCGATGAGCAGCGTATTGCAGAAAAGGGTCGGATAGCCCAGCTTTTTCATGAAGGGCATGGCAAACTGATCAAAGCTGTCGCTGAGCACGATCACCTGGGTCAGCGAACGCAGCTCATCCAGAAAGGCCTTGGCGCCCGGCAGCAGGTCGATGGTCTCGATCACCTTCTGAATATCGTGTATGGTAAGCCCCTTTTCTTTCAGGAGGCCGATGCGAAAGCGCATCAGCTTTTCGTAATCCGGCTCTTCTCTGGTCGTCCGCCGCAGCTGCGGAATGCCTGCCGCATCGGCAAAGGCGATCCAGATCTCCGGGATCAGTACCCCCTCCATATCCAGGCAGACGATATTCATATCTTTATGCATGAGAGCAGCTCCTTTCTTTCAGAAAGCGTTCAACATAGCCTTCCATTTCATCGGGCTCGATCACATCCCGAAAGCGAACGGTCTCCGTACGCAGTCCGGCCAGCGCCTTGGGGGCCTTTTTCCCCGACAGAGCCTGCAGCCGGTCAAGCTGGGCAAATTCATCGCCGGAGGGTTCTTCCCCAAGCGCGGTAAGGCAGGCAGCCGGAAATTTAAAGGGCGATGCCGTCGAAAGCACCACGACAGGTTGCTCTCCTGCATCGGGCACCAGCTCTTTGGAGACGGTCCAGGCTACCGCCGTATGGGGATCCATCAGATAACCGGTGGCGCGGAACACCTCTCCGATCGACCGGACGGCAACTTCATCGTCTGCATAGCCGCAGGCAAAGGAGTCTTGCATCTTGCGCCGCAGATCTTCATCGATCCGGTAGACACCGCTTTGAGAAAGCTGCTGCATCCAGCCGGCGACCTTTTCCTCATCGCGGCTCAGCAGCCAAAGCAGCCGCTCCAGATTGCTTGAGACAAGAATATCCATGGAAGGAGATGTGGTCTTATAGAATTCTCTTCGCGTATCGTAGACGCCGGTGCGGATAAAATCGGTCAGGATCCGGTTGCTGTTGGAGGCGCAGATCAGCTTTGCCACGGGAAGCCCCAGCAGCTTCGCAAAATAGCCGGCCAGAATATCACCGAAGTTGCCGGTGGGAACAACGAACTGCACCGGCTCGCCCACGGCGATGCGCCCTTGCTTTACCAGATCGGCATAGGCCTTAAAGTAATACATGATCTGAGGAGCCAGCCGTCCGATGTTGATGGAATTGGCGGAGTTTAAGGTCTGCCCGTGCAGCTCCATTTCCGAAGCTCTGGCGAAGATCTTTTTCACGGCCGTCTGCACATCGTCGAAATTGCCCCGTACGGCACATACCTTTACATTTCTTCCCCTTTGGGTGGTCATCTGCAGCTCCTGCAGCGGACTGGTTCCCTGATAGGGGTAAAAGACCAGAATGCCGGTGCCGTCTACGTCGTGAAAGCCCTCCAGTGCGGCTTTTCCCGTATCGCCGGAGGTCGCCGTCAGGATCACCACCTCGCCTGTCTTCTGCTTCTGGGCTCTGCCGGCAGTCACCAGGCGGGGAAGAACGCTGAGCGCTACATCCTTAAAGGCACAGGTCGGTCCGTGAAACAGCTCCAGCACATAGCGGTCTTCGACCCTGACCAGCGGTGTCAGATCGGCTGCCTCAAATTTGCCGCGGTAGCTTTCTTCTGTCAGCTGCCCCAGGTCGGCATAATCGGGCAGAAGGGCGTTTAAAATGGCGGCCGACATCTGCACCGGCTCCAGAAGGAGCCATTGCTTCCAGTCCGGGCGGCAGTTCCCGGGATCTGCGATATACAGCCCTCCGTCGGGGGCCAGCCCCTGCAGCACCGCGTCGACGGAATCTGCTGTCAGGTTTTTATTTCGTGTGCTTTGATAGAGCATAAGCGTCACCTCTTATCAGATCGTATTTTTATTATATAACCGGAATCCGCATAAATATAGTATAATAATCCGTAAGCTGCTTTTGAACATCACAGGAGGAAGCCTATGACGTCAGGTACGAACCAGACCGTGATCCGCATCGATCTGAATACGGTCATCACCCTCATCGGCATCGCGGCCATTCTGATGGCCGGTTATTTCATCATAAAAAAGATCACTGCAGTTCCGGGCGATCTGAATAAAAAGCTGCGGGGCCTGTTCGGAAAACGCAGCGCCCTGGAATCTTTGCAAAAGCAGGTGCTGCAGCTGCAGGAGGAAAACGACCGCCTGACCCTTGCCCGGATGCAGGCAGAGCAGCAGCTGGATAAGCTGCTTCGCTACCGCCAGGAAAAAGACGACGAGCTGCTCAACGCGAAGGCAGAGCTGGAAGAGGTAAAGCAGCAGCTTGCGGAGCTGAAAACAGAGCATGCCCGCCTGCTGGAATATTGCAAGGATCTTCGAAGACGCATCGCCATCGGCTCCCGGCAGGCCCGCAGGGAGTCGCTCTCGGCTGCTGCAGGTCTGGTCAAGCTGGGTGTGGATAAAAGCATATCCGCAGTGGCAGACGGCGTTACCGAAGGCCTGGGAATGCTGCAAAACGGAGTTGTTAAGGTCAACGCGAAGCTGGCCGAGACGGTGCGCACGCTGCCCCATCCCTATGAGGATGACCTGCCTGAGGATGTGCTTTGGGAGGAATACTCCGAAACGGCAGTCTTCCGCGAGATCGATCCGCAAGCCGAGCCTTCCGGCCCGATCTGTGATTCCTACGATACCCTGCTTGAGATCACAGACGAAGACCTTCGGGGTCTCCTGTGATCGGCAACAAACAGCCGACAGACACAAAAAACCCCTGCCTTGCAGCTGCAAGGC
>JABUTE010000065.1 GCA_021443825.1 Bacillota bacterium | reverse complement strand
CGCCAGCGCAATGACGGAAGCTATAAGCCCATGTATGAGGGCTAACAAGACTTCCGCAAGTAAGAAAGGTCCGCGCAGTTTACAAAACCGTGACGCGAAAGATTGCTTCACGGTTTCTTTGAGCCGCTTTTGTGCCGCCAGTTCGGCTATCAGTATTGTAAGAAGGTGAACAGATCTGGTATGAAATATCTATGGATCCCGGCAGCCCTTGCTGCCTGTGCCGCCGCAATTTTTCTTCTGCAGCCTCAAAGGCCAACGCCCGATGTACTCAGCCTGTCTTATTCCCGGGGCGGCACTGCTCTTGGCGACAGCTATACCGTTGAGCTTTCCGATTACCGGTTTACGGAGACGCTGCAGCCTTCCTGGAATGAAAAGGCAAAGCGAAAGACGTACAGGGTGGATGCCGCCTTTTACGAGGCCTTGGACCGGCTCCTGGAAGAAGGCGATGTGCGAAGCTGGACCGATCTTCCCGATAACGACCGCTACGCTCTGGACGGGTTTACGGTCAGCTTTACCGTTACCTTTGCGGACGGCACAGTCGCCCGTTATAACAGCAGCAAGCTGCTTTCGCAGGAGGGGATGGATGTGATCGGGCAGGTCCTGACCCTTTTTGAAAACGCCAAGTAAGGCCTCTTCCTTGGCGCTGCAGCCCGATATCACAGCTGCGTACGGACGAGTAAGGTGTTGGTCTACATAATCCTTATTCTGTAAACTAATATAATGCTTCCGTTTACCGAAGGAAGTGCTCCGGTCCGACGAATAGGGTGTTCTTTAAATCGTGTCCTTGTCCCGATCACCCGTGCATCGTTATCTTGCCGAAATGTCATTGACCCGGGATCGATTCCGTGATAGATTTATTCTATCTTTGGATAAATATTGAGGTTTTATGTCTACATTAAATGAAAAGATGCGGAATATGCCGAAGGTGGATCAGATCCTTTCTCTGGACTGTCTGCAGGATATTCTCGAAAATACATCCCGCGAGGTGGTCGTCGATGCCGTGCGGCAGGCGATCGCATCCATGCGGCAGGCTGTGCTGGACGGTCAGGACATGGAAGTTTCTGCTGAAAAGGCAGCCCGGCTGGCGCTTGCCGATCTTCGCAAAAACGATGTGCGAAGCCTTCGCCGGGTCATCAACGGCACCGGTGTGATCCTTCACACCAATCTCGGAAGAGCAAGACTATGCGAGACCGCAGCTGACGTTGCCGCCTCCGTTGCCATGGGATATTCCACCCTGGAGTTCGACATCGAAAGCGGAAAACGGGGCAGCCGCCACGATCATATAAACCGGCTGATCTGTGAGGTCACCGGTGCGGAAGATGCCATTGCAGTCAACAATAACGCTGCCGCCACCATGCTGTGTCTTTCCGCCATGGCGGCAGGCCGTGAGGTCATCGTATCAAGAGGCGAACTGGTAGAGATCGGCGGTGCCTTCCGCATTCCCGATATCATGAAGACCAGCGGCGCTGTTCTCTGCGAGGTGGGAACCACTAATAAGACCCATCTCTACGATTACGAAAAGAATATCAGCGATCAGACAGCCGCTCTGATGAAGGTCCATACCTCCAACTACCGGATCATGGGCTTTACGGAAGACGTCTCCTGCAAAGAGCTGGTAAAGCTGGCCCACGACCGCGATCTGCCCTGCATCTTCGATATCGGTTCCGGCCTGATCGTCGATCTGCATACGCTGGGTCTGGATGAGCCTACCGTTCCGCAGGCGTTAAAGGATGGTGCGGATGTGGTCCTCTTTTCCGGAGATAAGCTGCTGGGCGGTCCGCAGGCGGGCATCATCGCCGGAAAAAAAGAGTATATCGAAGCCATGAAAAAGCACCCGCTGGCCCGCGTTCTTCGTCTTGACAAGATGACGCTGGCTGCCCTGGAAGAGACATTCCGCCAATACCGTGACCTGAAGCAGGCCTGCACCACCATTCCGGTGCTTCGCATGATCACGACGCCTATCGAAGAGGTCCGCAAGAAAGCAAGCGCCTTTGCAGAGCAGCTTGCAGCTGAAAACACCAATGCACGCTTCGGCGTTCTGGATACCGTCGGAAGGGTGGGAGGCGGCTCTGCCCCCATGCTGAATCTGGATACCTGTGCCGTAACGGTGGAGCCTTTGAACATCAACGTCGATCAGCTTGCGGAGCGACTTCGCACCTGGACCGTTCCCGTCATCTGTCATATTCAGGACGGACAGCTTCTGCTGGATATGCGAACTGTTTCCAATGACGAATTATTTACTCTTGCAAAGGCAATAGCAGCTGTGCTATGATATTCAGCGGTCGCCCAAAACGGCCGCTTATATGGGAGCAGATGGGTGCTGGTGTGCCTTGCGGTCTTCAAAACCGTTGTAGGGGGTTAGGAGCTTCCTGGATGAGTTCGATTCTCATATGCTCTCGCCAGTTATACGAAAGGGGACGCAGGCCGCGTCCCCTTTGTTATTATCTCACTTTCACAGGAGGATTCTTATGCGTAATGTTATCATCGGAACGGCCGGTCATGTGGATCACGGAAAGACCTGCCTGATCCAGGCACTGACCGGAAAGAATACAGACCGGCTCAAAGAAGAGCAGCAGCGCGGAATCACCATCGAGCTGGGCTTTGCCGATATGACGGGCCCCGACGGCACTGATATCGGCATCATCGATGTGCCCGGTCACGAAAAATTCGTTAAAAATATGCTGGCGGGCATCGGCGGCATCGATATCGTGCTGCTGGTCGTAGCCGCCGACGAAGGTGTCATGCCCCAGACGGTAGAGCATCTTGACATCATGCGCCTTCTGAATATCAAACGGGGCATCATCGTTATCACAAAATCCGACATGGTCGAAGAAGACTGGCTGGAGCTGGTGGAAGACGATATCCGCACCGCCTGCAAAGGAACCTTCCTGGAGGATGCACCTGCCATTGCCGTTTCCTCCCATACCGGCAGCAACATCGAGCAGCTGCGGTCCATGATCTTTGAAATGATCGGCACGCTGCAGGAGCGCAATACCGATCCCGGCCTTCTTCGGATCCCCATCGACCGGGTGTTCACCATCGCAGGCTTTGGTACCGTCATTACCGGTACTCTGACCCAGGGCATGGTGCAAGTCGGTCAGGAGGTAATGATCTATCCCCAGGGGCTTATGGCCCGCGTTCGGAACCTGCAGGTGCACAACCGGATGGTGGAACAGGCCTATGCCGGTCAGCGCACCGCAGTCAACCTGACCGGTGTCAAAAAAGAAGAGATCGATCGGGGCAATGTGCTGGCATTTCGCAATTCCATTCAGCCCACCAGCCTGATCGACGTAAAGCTTGAGATGCTGCCCGATTCCAAACGTGATCTGAAGAGCGGCGACAAGGTCCATTTCTACTACGGCTCTTCGGAGACCCTTTGCAAGATCAGTCTGCTTGACAAAGAGCTTCTCACTGCCGGAAACAGCTGCTATGCCCAGCTGTTCTTTGACGAGG
>JABUTE010000252.1 GCA_021443825.1 Bacillota bacterium | reverse complement strand
GGCCGCAACCGCCATGACGGCCGGAACGAAGATGCCCGACACCTTATCTGCGATCTTGGCGATAGGAGCCTTGGTGGCCGCCGCGTCGCTTACCATCTTAATGATCTGGGAAAGAGTCGTGTCTTCTCCTACCCGGGTGGCCCGGCAGACCAGATAGCCGCTCTGGTTTACGGTAGCAGCGGAGACATTGTCTCCTGCCGCCTTGTCGGCCGGAATGCTTTCGCCTGTGAGGGAGGCTTCGTTGACGGCGCTTTCGCCATCCACCACCACCCCGTCCACCGGAATGCTTTCGCCCGGTTTTACGGCAAACAGATCGCCGGGCTGCACCTGATCGATGGGCACCCGAAGCTCGGTGCCGTCCTTCAGCAGCACTGCCGTCTGCGGCGCCAGCTTCATCAGGCTTTTCAGGGCATCGGTGGTCTTTCCCTTGGAGCGGGCCTCCAGCAGCTTGCCAACGGTGATCAGAGTCAGGATCATGGCCGCCGATTCAAAATAGAACTCGTGCATATAGCTGTGCGCCGCCTGCGGCCGGCCGTTTGCCGCCTGCACCGTCATGGCAAACAGGGCATAGACGCTGTAGCAGAAGGATGCCGCCGAGCCCATGGCCACCAGGGTATCCATATTGGGCGCCTTGTGAAGAAGGCCTTTAAAGCCGCTGATGAAGAATTTCTGGTTGATCACCATCACCAGCCCTGCCAAAAGCATCTGGTAAACACCGATGCCTGTAGGGTTTCCGTTCAGAAAGGCGGGAACCGGCCATCCCCACATGGAGTGACCCATAGAAACGTACATCAGGGGAAGCAGCAGGCAAAGCGATGCCAGCAGCCGCTTCTTCAGCTTCGGCGTTTCCGTATCCTTCAGCTCGTCGCCTGCGTGATCGGCTTCCTTTGAAGCGCTGCCCTTCAGGCTTGCGCCGTAGCCGGCATCGGTAACGGCCTTAATGACAGCCTGCGGCGACGCGGTGCCCTCCACCCCCATGGAATTGGTCAGCAGGCTGACGCTGACGGCAGTAACGCCTTCTACGGCTCCGACTGCCTTTTCTACCCGGGCGCTGCAGGCTGCGCAGCTCATGCCCGTAACTTTGTATTGCTGCATGGTGCCTCCTTTATTTCATCAATCGCTGCAGAGTGACGACCAGCTCGTCGATCACCTCGTCGTTGCCATTTCGGATATTCTCGGCGACACAGGTACGCACATGGCTGGCCAGAAGCTCCTTGTTGAAGCTGTTGAGGGCTGAGGTGACGGCGCTCACCTGGATCAGAATATCGGTGCAATAGGCGCCCTCCGCAAGCATGTTTTCGACGCCCCGCACCTGGCCCTCGATCCGCTTCAGCCGGTTGAGCAGGTCTTTCATCTCTTTTTCGCTGCGGTCTTTATGCTTATGGGAGCAGCAAGGCAGCTGCTGCAGCTGTGTTTCGTTTTCGTTCATTGGGTTCCTCCGATTTACGGGTCTCCTGCGGCGGCAATATACCCCACAGGGGTATTTCTTTCAGCAACAAGATATACCCCCGGCCGGTATTTGTCAACGGAGCATTTCCTTTTTTAAGAAACAAAGGCGATCTATCAGGGAATTTTAACCTCTTTCGGCTTGGCAGCCACACGCTTCTGTTATTGTATGCATAAAATGCCTATGCTATACTTGTTTTACGGGACAAAATTCCCCGCACTGTTTCTTATTTTTTCACAATTCAATAAAGGAGTGACGAAAAATGGTCTTTTTCAAAGGCATTGGCGCATTGCTTCTGACTCTTGCAGGCTTCTCTGTTTTCAGCATGAAGTTTCCCAAGGGCAGCAAAGCGATGGGCGGTCTTGCCGACGCTGCGGTAGCTACCTTCCTGGTAGAGGCGATCTTCAAGTATATCTGCGGCGATTTCATCGGCATTCAGTTTTTAGGAGAAGTCGGCGCTGCTGCCGGCAGCATGGGAGGCGTTGCCAGTGCCGCGCTGGTCGGTCTTGCCATGGGCACCTCTCCCGTATATGCAGTGGCATCGGCCGCTGCCGTTGCAGGCTTCGGCATCCTGCCGGGCTTCATCGCTGCATATGTTCTTTATTTCGTTTTAAAGCCTCTCAACAAGTACATGCCTGCCGGTCTTGACGTGATCGTCTGCTCGCTGGCAGCCGCAGGTCTGGCCAGAGGCATCGCCGTGCTGGTCGATCCGGCCGTCAATTCCATCATTGCCACCATCGGCGACTCCATCTCTGTCGCAACCGCCCAGTCGCCCCTGTTCATGGGCTTCATCCTCGGCGGTCTGATGAAGATGATCTGCACCTCGCCCCTCAGCTCCATGGCCCTTACCGCCATGCTGGGCCTCACCGGCCTTCCCATGGGCATCGCAGCCGTTGCCTGCGTCGGCGGATCCTTTACCAACGCCATGATCTTTAAGGGCCTCAACCTGGGCAACAACAGCCGCGTCATCGCTGTTATGCTCGAGCCTCTCACCCAGGCAGACATCGTTACCCAGAACCCCATTCCCATCTACGGCTCCAACTTCTTCGGCGGCGGCTTCTCGGGCATCGCAGCTGCTGTGCTGGGCATCGTCAACAATGCCCCCGGTACGGCCTCTCCCATTCCCGGTCTGCTGGCGCCCTTTGCCTTCAACGCTCCGGGCAAGGTCATTCTGGCCATGGCCATCGCCGCTGTCTGCGGCACCGTTTCCGGCATCGTAGGCTCCATCATCTTCGCCAAGCTGGGCTTTAAGAAGGAAGTTCGCACCACCATCGGCGGAGACAATATCAACCAGTAGTTATTTTCATCTGATCTGTCAGTAAAGGAATCGATATTATGAATTATGAGATCTGGGGTCAGGCGACCCCCGCTGTAACCATTCACCTTGACAAAGGCGAAACTCTTTCGACCCACGAAGGCGGCATGAGCTGGATGTCTGCCGATATGGAAATGACTCCCGCCGGCTCCAAGGGCCTGTTCGGACCGAAGGAAAGCTTTTCCACCAACTATGTAGCCAAGGCCGACAACCAGGAGATCACCTTCTCGGCAACCCGCTCCGGCGAGATCAAGGTGTTCGACATCGCCCCCGGCAAAGAGATCATCGCGCAGGAATCCCTGCTGCTGTGCGCAGAGCCCACCGTTGAAGCAAAGACCTTCCAGGCCAACATCTCCGGTTCTCTCTACGGCAACCCCGGCTATATGTACCAGCAGTACGAGGGCCAGGGCAAGCTGTTCCTGGAGTTCCGCGGCGCTGTAAAGCAGAAGTATCTGGAGGCGGGCGAAAAGCTGATCGCTGAATCGGGCAACGCAGCCGCATGGGAAGCGACCGTATCTCACGAGGTGCAGTTCGTCAGAGATTCCAAGTCCATGCTCTTTAAGGGCAAGGGAACTCTGATCACCGTTCTGACCGGCCCCGGAAAGGTCTATCTGCAGACCGCTCCCGTCATCGAGCTGGCAAAGCGTCTGATGCCCTACATCGAAGACAAATAAAGAAACCCGATCCGTGCAAAAAGACCTGCCCTTGCAAGGGCAG
>JABUTE010000143.1 GCA_021443825.1 Bacillota bacterium | reverse complement strand
CGCATCATCCGGGAGGGTCTTCAGCTTGTCATCGTCGGAAAGCCCAATGTAGGAAAATCGTCTTTGATGAATGCATTTTTAAAGGAAGACCGCAGCATCGTGACAGAGATTCCCGGCACGACCCGCGATACCATCGAAGAGCAAACGCAGATCCGAGGCATTACGGTGCGTCTTACCGATACGGCAGGCATCCATACATCGCAGGATCCGGTAGAAGCTCTGGGAATCGAGCGCAGCAAAGCGGCTTTTGATAAGGCCGATCTTCTGCTGCTGATGCTGGACGGCTCAAGACCTCTTTCGAAGGAGGATGAGGAGCTGCTGAAAATGGCCCAAAACCGAAAAACTCTTGTTATAATAAATAAGCAGGATCTTCCCCAATGCATCGATCCTAAAGTGGTAAAGGAATATGACAGCGACTTTGCCGTTTGCTGCACCGCTTTAAAGCAGCAAAGCGGCATGGATGCTATCGCCGATGCCATCGAGGATTTCGTCTACGGTCCCGGCATGAAGCGTCATGAGGATGCCGTTCTTTCCAATGTGCGCCATATTCGTCTGGCAGAGCAGGCAAGTGAAAGCCTGAAAAGCGCTCTGCATCTGATCGAAAGAAGAGAAGCTCTTGATTTTATCGAGATCGATATTCGGGCTGCCTTTGACTTTTTGGGAGAAATTACAGGAGATACCGCATCAGATGAGATCATCCGCACCGTTTTTGAACGTTTCTGCCTTGGAAAATAAAAAATGATAGAAAAGAAAACCCTTGGAAAATATGATATCGTCGTTATCGGAGCAGGTCATGCCGGCTGCGAGGCTGCGCTGGCTGCTGCCCGCATGGGTAAAAATACGCTGATCCTTTCCATGAATCTGGAGTCGGTGGCTAACATGTTCTGCAATCCTTCTATCGGAGGAACGGGAAAGGGCCACTTGGTTCGAGAGATCGACGCGCTGGGCGGACAGATGGGCCTTGCCATCGATGAAAGCTTTATTCAAAGCCGCATGCTCAATACCTCCAAAGGTCCGGCGGTGCAGTCTCTTCGGGCGCAGGCCGACAAGAACCGGTATCATCAGATGATGAAAAAAGCGCTGGAAGAGCAGGAAGGCTTGATGCTCAAGCAGGGCGAGGTCATCGATATCGATTTGGACGAAGCCGGAAAGGTAAAAGGAGTTCTTCTGCGCACCGGTGCCTATTACAGCTGCGATGCGGTGATCCTTGCCACCGGAACCTTTCTCGGCGGTAAGGTATTTATCGGAGACTGCGCCTACGAAAGCGGGCCTTCCGGCCTTGCGGCATCGACTCTTTTGGGAGAAAATCTGAAAAAACGGGGCATGAAGTTTCGCCGCTTTAAGACAGGAACACCTGCCCGTGTTCTTTCGCAGGATATCGATTACGAAAAGATGACGGTGCAGGAGGGCGACGAAGAGATCACTCCCTTCTCGTTTATGAACGACAGCCTGACGGGAAATGTGCGCGATTGCTATCTTACCTATACCAACGAAGAGACCCATCGCATCATCCGCGAAAATATCCATCGCTCCGCCATGTATTCCGGTCAGATCGAAGGGGTCGGGCCCCGCTATTGCCCCTCCATCGAAGATAAGATCAGCCGCTTTCCGGAGCGGGAGCGTCATCAGGTCTTTGTAGAGCCGGAGGGCTTAAGCACCGACGAAATGTATCTGCAGGGGCTTTCGTCCAGTCTTCCGGAGGATGTGCAGCTCTCTTTTTACCGCTCGATTCCGGGGTTGGAAAAGGTTCGTCTTGTGCGCAGCGCTTATGCCATCGAATACGATTGCATCGATCCCCAGGAGCTTTCCTTAGGCTTGCAATATAAGGGATTTCAGGGTCTTTTCTGCGCCGGTCAGTTCAACGGCAGCTCCGGTTATGAGGAGGCTGCTGCCCAGGGTCTCATGGCCGGGGTCAACGCGGTGCTTTGGATGAACGGCCGGGAACCCTTCGTTTTGGATCGGTCCGAAGCCTATATCGGGGTTCTGATCGACGACCTGGTCACAAAGGGAACAAACGAGCCCTACCGTATCATGACCTCCAGAGCCGAATACCGGCTGCTGCTTCGCCAGGACAATGCAGACACCCGCCTGACCGAAAAGGGAAGGGCTTTGGGGCTGGTCAGCGATGCTCGCTGGGAAAAATATCTGCTGACCCGCCGGCAGATGGAAGAAGAAATGAAGCGTCTGGCAGAGACTACCTTTGCGCCCAAGGAGATCAATCCTCTGCTCGAAGAGCTGGGTTCTTCTGCGGTGGATAACCGAGTCAGCCTGCTGGAGCTGATCCGAAGACCGGAGCTTTCGTACGATGCCCTGGCGCCGGCCGATCCGGAGCGGAAACCTTTGCCTTCGCATGTAAAGACGAAGATCCAGGTGAACATCCGCTACGAAGGCTACATCGAAAAGCAGCTTTCCCAGGTAGAACGGTTCAAGCGTCTGGAAACGGTGAGGATCCCTGAGGAGATCGATTATCAGCAGATTCGAGGTCTTCGCCTGGAGGCGATCCAAAAGCTATCCAGACTGCGCCCCCTGACGCTGGGCCAGGCTTCCCGCATTTCGGGGGTTTCTCCGGCAGATATCAATGTGCTGCTGGTCTATATGGAAAAAATGAGAAGGAGCAGATCCAATGGAGCTTAGAGAATTTCTATCCCATGAGGATTTCCGGTTCAGCGAAGAAAAGCTCACAAAGCTGTTTCTGCTGGCCGATACGGTTTTGGAATGGAACGAGCATATCAATGTAACGGCCATCAAAGACCGGCAGGAATTTATACAGAAAAATATCATCGATTCCCTTTGCCTTGGTCATCTTGACCAGTTTCAGCAGGCGCGTACGGTTCTGGATATCGGAACGGGAGGAGGCTTTCCCGGGCTTCCTCTTGCGGTCGTTTTTCCGGAAAAGAAGTTTTATCTTAACGATACCATCGGAAAAAAATTAAAGGTTGTTTCCGATACGGCGCAAAAGCTGGGTCTTTCCAATGTGGAAGTAGTGCATGCAAGGGCCGAGGATCTGGCACGGGATAAGAACTTTCGGGAAAGCTTTGATGTGGTCACCTCCAGAGCCGTTGCCAACATGTCGACGCTCAGCGAGTATTGCATTCCTTTTGTAAAGAAGGGGGGATATTTTCTTGCGTTCAAGACCAACGATTCCATGGAAGAGATCGAAGCAGCCGCCCATGCCTTTCAGTTGCTGAAGGCAGAAAAGCAGGCGGTGGTTTCGGACGGCATCGAAGGCAGCGGTCATAATTTCGTGATCATCCGCAAAACAGGTGAAACGCCTGCTAAATATCCGCGTAAAGCAGGAACCCCGTCCAAGGAGCCTCTGTAAGAGGGGGAGCGAGATACACCTGTCGAGGCAGCGCGCCCGAAGGAAAGGCAAGAAGAAACCGTCCAAGCGGTCGGAAAAAACTCCTGAGGACTGTTAAAATATGTAAATTATCGGAAATATAAGAAAATTTCAAGGCTTTAAATTTGGCTGTAGCAAACGAAACCCTCTGCGGTCGATAATT
>JABUTE010000140.1 GCA_021443825.1 Bacillota bacterium | reverse complement strand
AAGAGGCCACCAGCCGTCCTGCAGCTGGCTTGCATAGCAGCGGATAGAGTCGCGGCTGGCGCCGCCAAGAAGGGTGCTGACCGGCACGTTGAAATACTTGCCCTTGATATCCCAAAGGGCGATGTCGTAGGCGCTCATGGCATTGAAGACCACCGGCCCTCCGTTCTGCCCGAAGAAGTTGGATTTGAACATGTCTTCCCAGATCAGCTCTGTTTTCATCGGGTCTTTTCCGATTAAATATTTGGCAAAATCCTGCAGCATACCGTAGACTGCGTGGCCGCTGCCGTGGATGCCGGCGACTTCGCCGTCGCCGTAGATGCCGGCATCGGTATAGACTCTGCAGAAAGTAAAGTTGATGATATCCAGGCCTCCTGTTGTCAGCAGGTCGATTTTGGTGATCTTCATGTGATTGCTCCTCATATAAAGTTTTGATAAATCGGAAAATACGTAAATAGATGATATCATTTTTTATAAATTTATGTAGCTGATTATTAAAAAATGGAATCTTATACACGTATTATTTAGAATGCAAGTTGATGATAAATTTGTCTATCAAATTACCTAATAAACACGTGCCATTTATTATCATACTTCTAATGTTATCAGTGAATTAACCGATATAATATATCGCAGTGTTGTATTAAAACTTTTGTGTTTCATAAATGGAGGTATTTATGAATTTTGATTGGGGTTATTTTCTGGAGATGATTCCCATGCTGGCGGCCAAGCTGCCGGTAAACCTGAGCCTGACCCTCATCAGTGCCTTTTTCTCGCTGATGATCGGTCTGATCTTCGGTCTGATCTCCTATTACAAGGTCCCGTTTTTTACGCAGCTGATCAAGATCTGGAGCTCCTTCATGAGAGGAACGCCGGCGGCAGCCCAGATGTTTTTCTTCTACTACGGACTGGCAAAGCTGAGCAAGCTGATCCTGAACATGTCACCTGTTGTCGCGGTTTCGGTCATCATGTCTTTGAACATGGGCGCTTTTGTGGGTGAGACCATTCGAGGCGCGCTGCTGGCCGTTGACGACGGTCAGAGAGAGGCTGCCATGTCTCTTGGCATGACCGGTACCCAGATGACCATCCGCGTGGTCATTCCCCAGGCGCTGCGTGTTGCGCTGCCTCCTCTGTTCAACGATATGATCAATCTGTTCAAGATGACCTCTCTGGCTTTCCTGATCGGTCTTCGCGATGTCATGGGTGCTTCCAAGATCGAGTCGGCACGCACCTTCAAGTTCTTTGAAGCCTATGCAGCCGTCATCATCATCTATTGGGTCATCACCATCCTTCTGACTCAGATCCAGAAGTATCTGGAAAAGCGCTGCAATGCGATTTATCAATAATTTCGGCCATAATATGCGTAATGCATAGTATTAATAATTTTTATTTCTATAAGGAGAATAAAAACCAATGAAGAAGTATATCGCACTGCTGCTTGCAGCAGTCATGATGCTGGCAGCCTTCACCGGCTGCGGCTCCAAGACCGAAGAACCCGCTGCACCTGCAGAAACCACCACTGCTCCCGCAGAAACCACCACGACTCCCGCAGAGACCGAAAAGGCTCCCATGAAGGTCGTTATCGGCACCACCGGTTCCGGTCTGCCTTACTCCCTGATGGATGACAACGGCAACTGGGACGGCGTAGAAGCAGCTGTATGGAAGATCATCCAGGAAAGATATGGCTGGGAAGTTGAAGTCAAGACCATTCCCGGTATGGCAAACCTGTTCGGCGAGCTGGAGGCAGGAAGAATCCAGGTCGTTGCCAACTGCGGCGCTATCACTGCAGCAAGACTGGAAAAGTACATCTGCTGCGATCCTCTCTATGCTGACGCACAGAACGTCATCGTAAATGAAGGCTCTGACGTAACCGCTCTGGACCAGCTCAAGGGCAAGAGCCTGGGCGTTACCGCAGGTCAGGCTGCGCAGGACACCGTCGAAGGACTGACCGACACCTACGGCTGGGAAGTCATCGCTTATGAAGACTCCGCAGCAGGCTTCCAGGATCTGGCTCTCGGCAGACTGGACGCTTATGCAAACACCACCACCAACATCGAAAAGATGATGTATTCTCAGGGCTACAAGTTCAACTACGTCGGAGATCCTCTCTTCGGTAACAACGTATCCTGGTGGCTCAGAGACGATGAAGAATCCATGGCCGTAAGAGACGCCCTCAACGAGATCATCGCTGAGCTGCATGCAGACGGATCTCTGTCCAAGATCTGTGAAGAGTACTTCTACAACGATCAGACCAAGCTTATCAGCAACGACTGGCTCCACGCTACGAAGTAGTTCCGCTACAGGAGGCACGCATAATTATGGTTGACATTAAGAATCTTACAAAGACCTTCGACAAACAGACCGAAGTTTTAAAGGGCATCGATCTTCATGTCGATAAGAACGAAGTGGTTGCCATCCTCGGTCCTTCCGGAACCGGAAAATCCACCCTGCTGCGCTGCATCAATTATCTCTGCGTTCCTACCACCGGTATTATCCGGGTCGGAGATGTGGAAGTGGATGCGGCCCACCACACCAAGCAGGATGTGGTCAGGCTGAGAAGACAGTCTGCCATGGTATTCCAAAGCTATAATCTGTTCAAGAACAGAACGGCAAAGGAAAATGTCATGGAAGCGCTGGTCACCGTTCAGAAGAAGTCGAAGAAGGAAGCCGAAGAGATCGCTCTTCACATGCTGAACAAGGTTGGCATGCTGGACCGTCAGGATTTCTATCCTGTGAAAATGTCCGGCGGTCAGCAGCAGCGTGTCGGAATCGCAAGAGCCCTTGCGGTCAATCCCAACGTTCTGCTGTTCGATGAGCCTACCTCCGCCCTGGATCCGGAGTTGGTAAACGAAGTTCTTACCACCATCCGTTCTCTGGCAGAGGAAGGGGATACCACCATGATCCTGGTCACCCACGAGATCCGCTTTGCCCGCAATGTGGCAAGCAGAGTTCTGTTTATGGATGGCGGCTATATCGCTGCCGACGGCACTCCCGAGGAGGTCATCGATCATCCGGATAATCCCAGACTGCAGCAGTTCTTGAATTTTGTAAGCAAATAAGTTATATTCGACCCGAAAAGTACGGCTCGTGCTTTCCGGGTCGTTTTCTTAAGGTAAGAAAGGATATCCTATGCTGACACAGGAAATCAAAGCAAAAGCAGAAGAATTTACCCCTGCATTGATCGAATTCCGAAGAGACTTGCACATGCATCCGGAGCTTTCCAATGAGGAATCCCGCACCGCGGAAAAGATCGCAGAGCAGCTTTCGAAGATCGACGGAATGGAAGTGATCACGGGAGCGGCAGGCACCGGCGTCGTAGGGATCTTAAGGGGAACCGCACCGGAAGGAACGGGCAAGACAGTCCTTCTTCGCGCCGATATCGATGCGCTTCCCGTACAGGAGACTACCGGTCTGGAGTTTGCATCTCAGACCCCCAACGTGATGCACGCCTGCGGCCACGACGGCCATGCCTCCTGGCTGCTGGGAAGCGCCATGATCCTGGGTGCTTTAAAAGACCGGTTCAGCGGCACGGTCAAGTTCGTATTCCAGCCGGCAGAAGAAGGAGGCGGCGGCGGAAGACGCATGGTAGAACAGTTCCATGTTCTGGAAGATCCTGCGCCCGATGCTGTCTTTGCCTGCCATGCATGGCCTGACGAAGAAGAGGGCAA
>JABUTE010000194.1 GCA_021443825.1 Bacillota bacterium | reverse complement strand
CCTTCGGCAGATTTTTCGGCGGCGGCAAGGATCTGATCGGTGGCGGCAGAGATATAGACGCTGCCTGGCTGTCTTCCGGGGCCGGACACCCGTGGAATGGCTTCGATGACCGTGTTCAGCTCAGCCAGCAGCTGATCGGTGTTGACGCCTGTTTTTTCCAGCAGGGAACCGATGAGGCCGCCGTTCTGGTCGGTCAGGGCATAGAGCAGGTGGGCGGGAGCGATCTCCTGGTTCTGATTTTCGGCGGCGATGTTCTGGGCCGTCTGGAGCGCCTCCAGCGACTTCTGGGTCAGTTTATTGGGATTCATGAAGGGACCTCCTTTTGGAAGCTGTTTTTATGGAAAAGGGTATGGGCAGCGGACTGTCTGCCGGGCAAAGGTCTTTGAAGGCAGCCCTGTCAACGCAGACCTGCCCGCTTTGGGACTTTGGCAGACGCGACGGGCGGATGGTTTGCCGATGCTTTCCGCTGCAGAGCCGGCAAGGAAAGGCATCAGATGATGGTCTGCTGCTGGTTCAGGTTTGCCACGTAGCTGTTTTCCAGGCCGGAAACATCCAGCCGGCCCATGAGCCAGGCCTTCAGCAGCGCATCGAAATTGCGCACATACTCGGTGATGGCATCGGCCAGCTCTTCACTGGAATAGGATGTATTTTTGGGAAGGGCCAGGGTCCGCACAAAGCGGCCGTCCTGCAGGGCGTGGTCGACAGCCCCGGGAAGATAGTGCTCGGAAAGGTAATTGTCTTCCAGCAGCTTCCAGAAACCGAAGAACTGCGACATCCGGTCAAGCAGGTCGCGGGACTGGGTGCGGAAATTGATGGTCAGCTCACCGAAGCGTCCCAGACCGTCGACGGTCTTGTAGAGCTGCACCGAATATTTTACCGTCGGACGGTACTTGTATTCCAGGCTGCTCTTCATGGTCATGGACTGCTGGCCGCGGGTAAAGTAGGGAACGATCTCGCCTGCCTGGGCCATCAGCTGCTCGACCTGATGAAAGATGGTATCGATCTGCATCTCGGGGGTGCTGACACCGGCATATTCGGCAAGCACCCGGTTGACCAGGGCCGAACGGCTCATACCGCTGCGCAGGGCCAGGCGGTCTACCTCGCGGACCACATCGTCGGAAAGCATCAGGCTGTAAAGACTCTTGCTCATAAAGGTACCTCGTTTCTATCGTAATCGGCTTGCATCGAGGGAAGTGCCCTGGATGCGGTTTTTTGTTTCGTTTCTTCTCGTCTTTATAGTACCGCTTTTATAGATTTTGTCAAGCAGATTATATAATCATTAATACGATTTTCATATATCAATTTTACGAGTTTTCGGGCCTTTTTTGTCGAAAACGAATTTCATTCGCGGCTGATCTCGCCGTTGAACGCGGCAGAAAAATCCTTGCTTCACAGACAGATCATAGCTTCATCGTCTATCGACAATGACGAATGTGCTGCGGCGTCATCGGAAGCTGAAATAGCGACATTTTTAGAGGGCCATCCATCGCCTAATTACGATGGATAAAATGACGGGTTTGACGGAGCAAAAGCGGTGCAGATCAGCCGGATGCGCCGATGCAGCCGCCGGGGCAGCGGGCACGTGTTGAGACATACGGTCCTGTGTGCCTGCGCAAAGCCGCGCTCGCTTCACCGTGTGCTCCATCGGCTCTGCTCTTGCTTTCGCGGGCGTTTTCGAAACTCGCTTGCAGCCTTTGATCGCATCCGCGATCAGAAGAAGGCTGCTCGCTCAAACAGTCTCAAACGACGATCCGCGACGCTGCGATCAGTCTCCGTGGAGCACATACGGCTCGCTCAAGGCTTTGCTTCGGCACACAGGGTCGTTTTTAACACGATTGCTTTTACGAACAGCGTGAGTGGCAGGTAGTGCCTGAGCAGTGTGCCCGAATGACTGCAAAAAAGTCTTCGCGATCGATGCTTCCTTCCTCTGATCGTCCATTTGCGATGAATGCACGCCGGCAGGAACGCTGTGCAGACGGCCTGGTGCCACTTTTTAGTGATTCTTGATGAATCAGGCTCCATTTCGGCTGTTTTTGCGATGATCGGCAGGCTGATCTACTGTCAGAAAGGCGTCTGGTGCCATTTCCAGCAGATATTACCAAGCCCGGGTTCCACTTTTGCCTGTTCGTGGAGCCTGCAGGCTGCAATTTGCCATGCAACTGTCACCAGCCCGCGAAAACACCGGGAAAATCTCGCTTTACCACATGTATAAACGCGTTTATATATTAGATCCGGAGCCTGCCCGTGCAGAAAAAGCGATCTCGTGGCACCACAAGATCCATCAGCCGTATTGTTGGCGCATTTGCCGTGGCAGCAGGCGCGAGTTGAGACATACGGCCCATGGTGCCTGCGCAAAGCCGCGCTCGCTTCACCGTGTGCTCCATCGGCTTTGCTTCGGCACACAGGGCCGTATTTGACACGATCGCTTTTACGAACAGCGTGAGTGGCAGGTAATGCCTGAGCAGTGCGCCCGAATGACTGCAAAAAAGTCCTTGCGACCAGGTGACCCATCCTCTCTGCACACACAAAAACACCCGGCTCTCATTTCGAAAGCCGGGTGCTTGATCAGTTTGATCGCTTATTTACGATGGATCGGAACTACCGAAGCATTCCATTATTTGCCCTGGGGCTGGGGAACCTTCATGTCATCGGTTACCAGGCACTGGTATTCCTTACCTTCCATTACCTTGGCGAAATCAGCCTTGGCCTGCTCGACCAGAGCGGGATCTCTGAAGAAACGGGCTGCGGTAAGAGCAACGACCTTGCCGCCCTGCAGCATGCCCTTCAGACCGATGGAGCTGCCACTGGTGCAGGTAGCTGTCCAGTGGTGGTTGCCCAGAGTGGTCCAGGTTACGGTGCTTACCAGACCGCAGGGAACGATGTGCTGAACATCGCCCAGGTCGAAGGAGCCGGAGGATTCGTACCATACCATGGGACGAACACCGGTGGGCAGGGGATCCCCGCCGTCGTAGTTGGGATCGGTGCTGGCCAAAGCCATCGCCATATTCTTTTCTTCCTTGGTCCATTCAACGGGAGTCAGTTCGCACAGCTCTTCGTAGGTGACCTTGGAGATAGTCTCGTTAGCGTGGGTGTTGTAGCAGCCGCCCTGGTATTCGATCTCAAGCTCGGTGCCGGTGGCAAGAGCAGCGCCCCGTGCGCAGTCGCACAGTCTTTCGTAGATGTCGACCATACCTTCACGGCTCAGGTCTCTTACGTAGTACCATACAGAAGCCTTATCGGGCACGATGTTGGGTGCAACGCCGGCTTCTTTGTATACATAGTGGATCCTTGCCTTATCGGGAATATGCTCTCTCAGATAGTTGGCGCAGACGCTGAGGATCTCGCAGGCATCCAGTGCGGATCTGCCCTTCCAGGGGCTTCCGGATGCATGGGCGGTTCTGCCCTTGAAGTGGAACTGAACGCCGATGACGCCGCCGGCAATGCCGTAGTGAACCATGTTGGCAGCGCCGCCGTGCCATGCCAGGCACAGGTCGCATTCCTTAAAGGCGCCTTCTCTTGCCATGAAGGGCTTACCGGTGAGCACCTCTTCTGCGGGGCAGCCGTAGAAGATAACGGTGCCGGGCAGATTGTTGGCCTCAAGGTCGGCCTTCATGCCCAAAGCCGCTGCCAGCGTAGCAGTGCCCAGCAGGTTGTGGCCGCAGCCGTGACCGGGGCCGCC